>DASUBC010000194.1:0-3163 GCA_035763465.1 Thermomicrobiales bacterium | reverse complement strand
CACCATCGCCAATTCCGCCGGCCAGTTCAAGACGATCCCGCCAGAGGTGCTGGTGTCGCCCTTCCAGGAGAAGTCACAGAACATTTCGCCGGTCGATCCCGGCTTCGTGGAGTTTTATGCGCCAGCGGTGATCTCGCTGCTCATCCAGCACATCGCGGTGACGCTGACCGCGCTGACGCTGGTGCGCGAGCGCTTGCTTGGCTCGGTGGAACTCTTCCGCGTGTCGCCTGCGTCGGCTGGCGAGATCACGTTCGGCAAATACCTCAGTTACTTCCTGCTGACGATCGTGCTCGCCACGCTGCTGGCGGCGGCGATGCACTTCGGCCTCGGAGTGCATATCCTGGCCGGCTACGGCCCCTTCGCGCTGGCGGCGGTGCTGCTGACGGTCGCCGCCCTCTCGCTCGGCTTCTTCATCTCGGCCATCTCCAACAGTGAGAGCCAGGCCGTGCAGCTTTCCATGCTTGTGCTGCTCGCCTCGGTCTTCTTCGGCGGCTTCTTCCTGGCGCTGACCTCGCTGGCGCCCTACGTCCGCGTCATCTCCTACCTGCTGCCCGTGACCTATGGCATCAAGGCGCTGCAAGCGATCATGCTGCGCGGCGAATATCCGCCACTCTACACGCTCATCGTCCTCGGCGGCATGGCGCTCGGCCTCTACATCATCAGCACGATCATGTTCCGGCGGCAGTTCAAGCGTGGGTGACGGCGAAGGGTCGCAGGTCGGAAGGTTGGACGTCGAAAGTCTCTCCGGGCATGTAGCGTTGTTCCAAGTCAGCTTGGTTCACCGAAGCTGGGTGGCGTCCCATTGGGCTAACCGCCGCAATTGCTCGTCCCAATAGTCATCGCTGAGGCGGCATTGCCCGCTCCACGTTATCCACTGGCTCGCGGCCCAGCCGAGATCAAACAGGGTATAGAGGGGGACACACCAGGGCACGGCGGCCAGATCAACCGGGCGCAACGCGCGCACTGTGGTGTAACCGCTGACGAAGGCATCCCAGATGTCGCTCTGGTTGTGGATGGCGCTGGCGTAGATGCCCTGGAACTCCAGGGCGCGCCAGCCTGGGCCGCCGGAATCGAAGTCATAGAAGATGATGTTGTCGTCGGTGGTCACATGAAAGGAATCGAGCGTCAGGTCACCGTGGCATGGCCCCCAGTCAAGGCCAGCGGCGGCGAGGGCGGTCAGGCGGGCGCGGATTCGTAGGGCAAGCTGGGTGAGGTAGTCCCAATCTGCCTGGCGGTGCGCCAGGTAAGGCCGAATCGCCGCGAGTGGCTGGTCGAGCAAGTGCGCGAGGTCAAGCGGAACCCGGTGGTGTGCGCTCGCGAAATCATCGGCGGCCAGGTGCAGCGCCCCGGCGGCGCGGCCGAAGCGGTGATAGAGCGCGGCGGTGAAGGGCCGCACTGGTTTGGCGCCAGCAGCCTGCGCGAAGAGCACGCAGTGGCGCGGCCCTTCGGGGGCGGGCAGCACATGAAACGGCTGCCCATCACGGCGCGGAAGCGCGGGCACAACCGCGACACCCCGCGCCGCGAGATGTTGCAAGAGCGCGACTTCCCACCGAACTTCCGCCGCCGTGCGCCAGCCGCGACCGTAGACCTTGAGGAAGTAAACGGCGGTTGGGGTTGTCAGGCGATAGACGTCGTTGGTGAATGAGCGCCACAATACGCACTCGCGCGGTTCGGCGACTGGATAGGCATGTGCCACCGCCGTCGCGATTGCGGCGGGCGCTGGCAGCGAGCGCGTGACAGCCAGTGGAGCTGTCGCCACCTGAATTGCCCTCCTTCGCCGCGTGACTTTCGATCTTCGACCTTCAGACCTTCGACCGCCGCCATCAGCGCACAGTGAACCAGCCGAGCGTGAGCGCGCCGGGGGCGAGCGCCTGGTCGGTGTGGGCGGCGGGCGTGATGGCGATGACGAGGCGGTAGTCGCCGGGAGGGAGGCTGGTGGGGAGGGCGAGGTCGTGGTAATCCCAGGTTTCGATCGGCTTGTCCCAGGAGCGCAGGGGGTGGCCGCCGAGCAGCGGTTCACTGCCGCCGATGTCCGGCACCGGGGCGCCGTGCTGGTCGAGCAACTGCCAGCGGATGGCGAACTGGCCGACGTCGGGTGAGGCGAACTGCCAGCGCAGCACCAGCGGGAGGTGCGTGCCGGCCTGGACGCTGCTCGCGCCAGGGGGCAGGTCATAGCCGTAGCCAACGAGCGTCACGCCGCTGGCGCCGATCGGCTGGTCGAGTCGGATCGGCACGGGGGGGTAGTAGGGCAGGCCGTAGAGGCGGCTGGTGTAGAGGCCGAGCCAGACGCCGTTCAACTTGCGCTCTTCGATCAGGCGGCCGTTGTAGGTGTACCAGTCGCGCAGCAGATCGTGCGGGTCTTGCGGGCTGAGGCGGTCGGGGGAGAGGACGAGCCAGACGCGCTCGTAGCCGGCGGTCGCTTTTTGTAGATACTGGTCGAGCAGGTCTTTGCTGCGGTCGCCCTGCTCACCGTCGGTCAGGTCGGCCGGGATGGTCAGCAGGGGCAGGGCGCGCTGGGGGCTGTTCGCGCCGTCGCGCAGGCGGTAGTAATCGAGCGTCGTGTCGAGGTAGCCGGGGTGGACGATGATCGCGTCGTTGGGGTGGGCGTGCGCGGCGATGTACTCGTAGGCCGTGCGCCAGTCCTCTTTCTGCGCGGTGGTCGCCAGGTTCACGTCGCGTAGCGGCACCCAGCTCGTCGCCAGGATGAGCGCGATGGCGATGAGCGAGAGCGGGCGGAAGAACCGCTCCAGCGCCAGCAGGCCGCCCGCCGTCAATAGGATGAAGGCGGGGGTGACGACGATCAGGTAGCGGTCGGCGTAGAGCGGGCGCACGAGCGTGATGGCGTAAAAGAGCACCAGCGGCAGGAGGAAGAGCGCGCCGAGCAGCAGCGCGCGGCGACGCGGGGTGAGCGTGGGCGCGGGCCAGGGCGCGTGTCGCCAGGCGAGCGGCAGCAGGCCGAGCAGCGCCAGGGCGAGAAAGAGGACGAGGCCGCGCAGTTGCGTGCCGGGGTCGGCGCGCACGCCGGTCGCGAATTTGGTCAGTGTGTCGTCGAGGAAGGCGCGAAGGCCGATCGGGCGGTGCCAGGTGACGGCGTTGCCGCGCACGAAGCGCAGTTCCCAGAGGGCCACCGGCAGGTAGGGCAGCGTGAGGGCGGCGAAGGCGA
>DASUBC010000193.1:0-2367 GCA_035763465.1 Thermomicrobiales bacterium | reverse complement strand
ACTCGCTGGTCGGGCGCTACGACGTGCCGGTGCGCCACGGGCTGACGATCGGCGAACTGGCGCGCTTCGTCAACCAGGAAGCGGGTATCGGCGGCGCGCTGACGGTCGTGCCGTGCGCCGGCTGGCGGCGCGACCTGCCCTGGCGCGAGACTGGCCTGCCGTGGGCGCCGCCTTCGCCAAATATGCCGGCGCTGGAGACGACGCTGGTCTATCCCGGCACTTGCCTGGGTGAAGGCGTGAACATCTCCGTGGGACGTGGCACGGCGAAGCCGTTCGAGTGGCTGGGCGCGCCGTGGCTCGATGGCGTCGCGCTCGTCGCTGCGCTGAATGACCAGAATCTGCCCGGCGTGCGCTGGCGGCCGGTCGCCTTCGTGCCCTGCTCGGGGCCGTATGCCAATGAGCAATGCTTCGGCGTGCAGCCGCACGTCACCGCTGGCGCCGTCTTCCGGCCGGTCGCGGCAGGCGTGGCGCTGCTGCTGGCGCTGCGCGATACCCATCCTGACCAGTTCGCCGTCAGCGCGGCCGGCGCCATCTACGCCGACCCCGCGCAGATGGCGCGGCGCATGTACACATCGCGCCTCGACTGGAACACCGCCCACTTTGATCGCCTGGCCGGCTCCGCCAGCCTCCGCGCGCAGATCACTGCCGGCGCGACGCTGGCCGACATCACCGCCCCCTGGCCGGCTTACGAGTCACGCTGGCGGGAGCGTGTCGCCGGGGCACTGCTGTACGAGTGAATGTTGGTGGTCGTTGGCCGGCAGAAGCAAGCTGCCAGGTGCAGCACAATGCTAAGAGCGCCGAACTACTCCGTGGTCGGCTCTTGCCACGCAGGCGGGATGCCACTGACCGGGACGCGCCAATCTACACGCACTGCGGCGCCGGAACCCCTCATCACCCGTCACTCGCAATCTCCCGCAGCACCGTCGCCCGCAGCGTGAAGGTATGCTCGGCGGCCGGGAACGTGCCCGCACGCACCTCGGCGGCGTAGCGTTCCAGCGCGGCGCGGTACTGGCCGCCGAGGTCGGCGTACTGCTTGGAAAACTTCGGCGAGGAACGTGGGTACAACCCGAGCATATCGGCGTTGACGAGCACCTGGCCGTCGCAGTCGGCCCCTGCGCCGATGCCAATGGTCGGGATAGTTACCCGTGCGGTAATCAGCGTGGCGAGTTGCCGGGGAATCGCCTCCAGCACGACCGCGAACGCGCCTGCCGCTTCGACTGCCAGCGCGCCCGCGAGAATGGCCCGCGCGCTGGCGACGTCGCGCCCCTGCACGCGCAGGCCGCCGAGTGCGCTGGCCGTCTGCGGCGTCAGCCCGACGTGCGCCACCACCGGAATGCCGGCCTGGACAATGGCGCGGACGCGCGGCGCCATCGCCTCGCCCCCTTCCAGTTTCACCGCGTCGCAACCCGTCTCCTTCATCAAGCGCCCGGCGTTCCGCACCGCCTGCTCGTTGCTGACCTGATAGGCCATGAACGGCAGGTCCACCACCACCAGCGCGCTCCGTGCGCCGCGCACAACCGCGCGCCCGTGGTGCAGCATCTCCGCCATCGTCACCGGCACGGTGCTCTCGTACCCCAGCACGACCATGCCAAGCGAATCGCCGACCAGGATGCTGTCTACGCCCGCTGCGTCGCTCAGCACCGCCGACGGATAGTCATACGCCGTCACCATCACGATGCGGCGCTGGCCCTTCAGCGCCCGCAGATCTGGCGCGGTCACCTTCGCCCGCGTCGGTTCGGCCGTGCCGCCGGTGTCGCCGGTGTCGCTGGTGCCAGTCATCCCTTCCTCCGTGGAGGGGATAGGGGATAGTTGCACATCATGAGGCAGTGGCAATCTGCCAGCACAGTGCTGACGAGAGACTACCCCCTACCCCCTATCCCTAATTCCCTTGATCAATGCCGTCAGCGCCGCATTAAGCGGCGTGGCGACCTGATACCGCGCGCCCAGCGTGACGAGCGCGCCATTGATCGCGTCAATCTCCGTTGGGCGGCCAGCGTCGAGGTCTTGCAGCATCGAGGCGCGGTTCGCCGCCGTCGCCACGCAGACGACCAGCGTCCGCGCCAGCGCTGCGTCCACATCCTCTGTCGTGGGCGGCCCAGCCGCGCGCCGGACCGCCAGCGCCTCGGCCAGCACCTCGCGCATTACGTCCACCAGGCCGGGCTGGCCCGGCAGTGCGCCGTTTGGTAGGCCGGTCAGCGCCGCCACCGGGTTGATCGCCGCGTTGACGATCAGTTTGTCCCAGATGGCCCCGGCCGCGTCGCTCGTAACGCTGGCTGGTAGCCCCGCTGCCTGGAACGTCGCCGCGATAGCCGCCAGCCGGTCGTCCGGCGCGCGGGCCGGATCGGCCCAGCCGAAGATCGTCGGCCC
>DASUBC010000192.1:0-18561 GCA_035763465.1 Thermomicrobiales bacterium | reverse complement strand
GGCGCTAGAACTATGCTCCGCGATATTCGCCTTCGAGCGGCTCGCGCCGGACTCGACCTCCTGCAAATCGTTGGGGAAGGTGACGTGCGCGACGCCGCGCTTACTGAGTGCCGCGCGACAGGCGAGATTCGCCAGCTGCTCAGCCTGCGCGCCGGCCATCACCCGCTCGTCATAGACCGCGACATCCTCGTACAGGCGCTCGGTGTTGACATCCTGCTGGTAGAAGGTGCCGATCATGTCATGGTAGGTCATCCCGGTGATCGCCAGCACCGGCTGCCCGTCCATCTTGGCGTCATAGAGTCCGTTCAGCAGGTGAATCGCGCCGGGGCCGGACGTAGCGATGCAGCAGCCCAGGCGGCCGGTGTACTTGGCGTAGGCGCAGGCCATGAACGCGGCGGCCTCCTCGTGACGCACCTGGACGAAGCGCACCTTGTCCTGGTGGACGCGCAGCGCCTCCATCAGTCCATTGATCCCATCGCCGGGCAGCCCGAAGATCGTGTCCACGCCCCAGCGATGAATCGTCTCGATAAAGGCTTCCGCCGCGCTGCCTTCGACCCCGTGCGGGCCGCCCGGCGCCGTGACCGAGCCAGTTGCCGGTTCTACCATTGTGTGCTCCTTCCATAACAGTGGGAGGTAGATGCATCATATCCGCCCGCTGGGCGGCTATACGTTCAGCGTAACAAGAGCGCGATAATTGGAGGTTAGCGCCGGCTTAAGGTGGGGTGAAAAAATGGTAAACAGGGCGACGGGCGGTAGTGGCTGGCGGTTGAAACCGCGCCTGAATGGCGCTGCGGCGCCACGAAGTCCCCCTTCGGGGACTGGGATTATTGCTAGCCCTGGCAGCTCACCACCACGGATGATAGCGAACCCAACCCGCGTAGGCGGGTTTTGTGGCCGTGAGGCCATTCAGGCGCGACTTCAGTCGCCAGCCGCGCATTTAATCACGCACCCGCCGCGCCGACCGAGGTTGACGGCACCGGGGCGGCGGCCGTGCCGGCCGGCTCCATGACCCCCGCCAGTTGTTCGTCGGCGTAGAAGAGCGCGCGTTGCGGCTGGATGGTCGCCGCGCCGAATGGTAAATCTTGCAGTTTGGACGTGAAGACGGTCAGCGGCTTGGTGTCGGGAATCTCGACCGTGACGCGCCGGTAGTGGCCGAGGTCGGTGATCTGGGTCACGCGCGCCTGAACGCCCTCGCCGCCCGGCCCGGTCAGCTGGAAATCTTCCGGGCGGATGCCGACGACGAGCTGCTGGCCGCTGGCGAGCCGCGCGCCGGCTGGGGCCGGCAGGGTGAACGGCCCGGCGGTGACACGGCCATCGCCGGCCAGCCGGCCGTCGAGCACATTCATAATGCCGATGAAGGTAGCGACAAAGAGCGTAGCCGGCCGCGCGTAGAGCTCGGTGGGACTCGCCACCTGCTGCAAGACGCCGTCGCGCATAACGCCGATGCGGTCGGCGATCGAGAGCGCCTCCTCCTGGTCGTGCGTGACGAAGACCGAGGTGATACCGACGCGACGCTGAATTGCGGTCAATTCCTCGCGCATCCGGATGCGGAGTTGCGCGTCGAGGTTGGAGAGCGGTTCGTCCAGCAAGAGGATACGCGGTTCGAGCACGAGCGCGCGGGCCAGCGCCACCCGCTGCTGCTGGCCGCCGGAGAGCTGCGACGGACGACGCTTGTCGAAGCCGGGCAGCCCGACGAGATCGAGCGCCTGTTTGACGGCCCGCGCGACGTCGGCTTTCGACTGGCGGCGTAGTTGCAGGCCAAAGCCGACGTTGTCGAAGACGTTCATATGCGGCCAGAGCGCGTACCGCTGGAAGACCATCGCGGTCGGCCGGCGCTCCGGTGGCAGGCGTGCGATGCTGGCGCCGTCAATCAGAATATCGCCGCTATCGGGCACGATGAAGCCGCCGATCATCCGCAGCGTCGTGGTCTTACCGCAGCCGGACGGACCGAGCAGGCAGAGCAGCTCGTTGTCGCCGACTTCCAGGCTGACGTCGTTGACGGCGTAGACCGCGCCGTACTGCTTGACCAGATTGCGTAATTCTAGCCGTGCCACGTCTCCGCCCTCACCTTCCCTTGAAACCGGCCGCGAGGTAACCGGCCAGGAGAAACCGCCGCGCGATCAGCAGCAACACCAGCGACGGCACCGCCAGCAGAATAGAGAAGACTGCGCTGGCCGGTTCCGGATAGTTCGTCACCAGCGTGTACATCAGCACCGGCATCGTCGTGATGCGCGGCGCGCCGACAATGAACGTGCCCTGCGCTTCGTCAAAAGCCGCCAGGAACGCCAGGATGCCGCCGACGATGAGCGCCGGCATCGCGATTGGCAGGGTAATCCGCCAGAAGACGCGGAAGGGACCGGCGCCGGAGTCGCGCCCCGCCTCCTCCAGCTCGCGCGGCACGCTGTCGAATCCGGCGGCGGGAATCCAGGTCATCACCACCAGCGTGTTGATCATCTGGATGAAGACGACGCCCCAGAAGGTGTTGATCAGGTTGAGCCGGAAGAAGAGCGTCGCGATCGAGATGTAGAGGCCGAACTTCGGGAAAGCGTTCGCGGCCAGGAGCGAGATGAAGAAGAAGCGCCGCCCTGGAAAGTTGAGCCGCGAGAAACTGTACGCCGCCGGCAGGCAGATGACCGCCGACAGGAGCGTGACGACCGGCGCGGTCGTGAGACTCCAGAAGATCGCCTTGGTCATGTTGCCGTTGTGGAAGACCCAGCTCCACCAGCGCAGCGAGTACGACGACGGCAACAGGTGCGGGTAGCGCCATACGTCGGCGAAGGCCCAGACGACCATCGTCAGCAGCGGCAACAGCAGAAACAGGCCGAGCGCCAGCACAAGAATGACGCCGAGCGCGCGGCGCAATTCCGGCACCCCGAGAAACCACGACTTCGCCATCAGACCGTCCGTCCCGTGCGCGAGGTACCCCACACATAGAGGCCGCCGGCCACGGCGCAGGCCAGGAAGGCCATCACCGCCATCGCCGCCGCGGCCTGCGGCTGCTGATAACTGGTGAAGTAGGCGTTCATCGCGACGCCGAGCATTTGCGGCGCGTTCGGTCCCAGCAGGAAGGGGATCGTGAAACTCCCCACGACCCCGATGAAGGTGAAGGTCAAGACGATCAGCGCCGGCACGATGTTCAGCGGCACGACAATGCGCCAGAGGATACGCCAGGGGCTGGCGCCGACATCCTGCGCGGCCTCCACCAGTTCCTGCGGAATCCCGTCCAGCCCTGAGCCGAGCATCAACACGGCGAAGGGGATGTTCGCCCAGACCTGGCCGATGATGATGCCCGTCGCGCGGTAAATCACCGGCTTGTAGCCGAGGCCGGCGGCGTGCAGCAGCGCCTGGAGCTGCCCACGGTCCACGTAGAAGGTAATCAGCGCGTACGACGCGATGACCACCGGGACGAACATCGGCAAGAGGTAGAGCGAGCGCACCGCCGTCGGCAGCCGGCCGCTGGCGAAGCGGACATAGAGCGACAGCACATAGCCGATGAGCAGCGTGAGCACCACCGACCAGACGGTCACGACCGCCGTCAGTTTGATGTCCGCGCGGAAGAATGGGCTGGACAGCAGGTCGCGGTAAACGGCGAGCGTCAGTGTGGGGCTGCTGACGAGATGCATCCCGGTGCTGTAAGCCGCGTTATCCTGCGGCACCTGGCCGAGCGAAAAGAGCGCGGCCTGCACAGCGGGCAACGCGATCAACAGCAGCACCACCACGACGGGCGGTGACGCGAGCAGTAGCCCGAGCGCCGGCTCGCGCCAGCGCGCGGGTTTGTAGCTCGTGAGCGCCGGTTTTACGGCTTCGACGGCGCGGGCGTGCCCGCTACTTTCTCGTACCATAGCTTATTCAGATCGTTGCCGAACTTGCTGCTGAACCCAATGCTGTAGCTCTTGGCAATATCGGCGTACTTCTTCTGCACGTCGTCCGGCATGTACTTCCAGTCAATGCCCGGATAGCCGTTCAACTTCTGGATGACGACGTTCTGGGCGTCGGGCGTCAGCAGCCAGTTCAGGAAGGCATAGGCAGCAGCTTTGTTCTGACTGTCGTTGAGCACCCCGACCCAGGACGCGCCGCCGTAGAAGGGCGGGTCAATCTGCAACAACTTGACTTCCGGCGGCAGCAGGTTCTGCTGGAGGTAACTGAGCGCCTGGTCGGACCAGAGCGGCGCCACGCTGATGCTGCCCTTGCCCATCGTCTGCAACACCGGGACGTTGCCCTTCGGGTAGAAGCCGTTGTTGTAGATCGAGCCGTTCAGGTCTTTCAAGGTCGCCCAGCCCTTATCCCACTGGCTCTCCTTCGCCTGGTCGTAGTCGGTCTGGAAGAACTTGAGGTCGGCGTCGGCAATTCCGGTCTCCAGCACGCGCGTGACGAACGCGCCGCCCGAGCCGCCGGTGTCGGGCGGGCAGTAGGTGAACTGGCCGGGGTTCTTCTTGATCCAGGCCAGCAGCGCGTCGAGCGTCTTCGGCGGGTCGGAGACCATCTTACTGTTGTAGCCGAGAATAACCGAACTGCCGCGATAGGGCACGCCGTAACCATTAATCTGATCGATCATATTCTGCGGGCACTTGCTCAGGTTCGAGATGTTGCTGGCGGTGACCTTCTCGATCAGGCCGGCGGCGCCACCCTGGCTCAGCAGGCTACCCGTCTCCCAGATGTCAATGCCGGACGGCTTGCCGGCTTGCTTGGCGGCGGCGATCCGGTCGAAGGTTCCCTGGTCGCCGGTGCCGTGCTCGGAGAAGACGAAGTCGAAACTGACGTTCGGCGCAACTTTTTTGTAGGCCGGCAGCAGGCTGTTTTGCCACAAGTCCTGCACATTGACGTCGCCGCCCGAATAGAAACTGATCTTCACCGGGCCGCCACTGGCGGCGGGCGGCGAACCAGCCGCGCTCGCCGACGAACTGGCCGCTGACGATGTCGCGCTGCCGCTCGAAGCGGCGCTGCTGGCGGCAGATGTCGTACTCGCCTTGCTCGTGCTGGCCGCCGAGGAACTCGCGGCCGTGCTCGATGCCGTCGTGCTCGCCGCGCCACCGGCCGCGCTGGTGCTGGCCGCCGTCGTCTTACTGGCCGTCGTCGCGGCCGGCGCGGTGGTTGCCGTGGCTGCGCCGCCGCACGCCTCAAGCAGCGCCGACAGCGCCGCCGCGCCGCCAGCCAGGCTGAGGACTTTGAGCAGCGTGCGCCGCCGCAACCGGGTCGTCTCGTGTCCAGAGCCAGGATCGGGCAGGAATGTTGCCATCGGTCTTTTCCTCCAACATCCGAACGTACCGTTCAGCCGCGTGTGCGTCGCGCGTTCTCTGAGCAAACGTGTGCAGAACCGCTCTGCCCGAGATGCCACACGCTACGCGCCGCGACCGGCCGCGCCAAGCGTAGGGGACGACTGTAAACACTCGCTTAAGGTCGGGTTAAGTCCAGGTAAATGTTACATGCGTACATTACTACCACAGCGCGACTTTGCCAAGAGCTCCGGCAGGGCATTTCCGGTAATCACCCGCGCATAGGGAACGGAATTCACCGCAGAGAACGCCGAGACCGCAGAGCGGGAACGGATGTACCACAGGGAACACGGAGAGCACAGAGAAACGAGAGAAGGAGACGATTAATTGATTTCCATCTTCGTTCTCTGCGGTCTCTGCGCGCGCTGCGGTTAATCGTCGTTCCCTCTCTGTGTCCCTATGTCCTCTGTGGTGAAATCCGTATCCCCGTCAATCAAAGTTTGCCAGGATACCCTTCGGTTGTACGGGCAGCCCGGCGGCATAGAGGTGTGATAGGTCGCCGACGCTGAGGCAGCGCGGCACGGCCCAGTCGGTCGAGCGTTCGTCGAACAGCACGGTCGTTACCGAACTCGGCGCCAGCCAAAAACTCGACCAGAAGAGTGTCAAGGGAATGGCGAGCAGGTGCGCCAGCCAGGTCTGCGCCGACCCGTTGTGACAGAAGATTGCGATCCGGTCGCGATTCGGCGCGACCAGGCGATACCGGCTGCCAACTCGCTCGTAGCCGTGCCGCTGGACGAACGCGTCGGCAGCGGCGGTAAAGCGTGCGTAGTGCTCTGCCAGCCCTTCCCCCGCGAAAGGCGCGAACTGGTGCCAGGTTTCGTGCGTCGGCAGCGTCTCGTCACGGCGGACGATTTCGCCGGGAATGTCCCAGGCGACCAACCGGCCCCAGGGGTCGTGCTCGGCCCAGAAATCGGTCAGTTCGGTGATCCAGTCCTCGATGACCGGCGTCAGGCCGGTGGCCTCCTGGGTATAACGCATGGTCTCGCGCGCTCGCACGAGTGGCGATGAATAGAGGTGGGTCAGCCCCTCACGCGCCAGTCGTTCGGCCAGCGCTTTGGCTTCCAGGTGACCCTGCGCGGTAATGGTGTCCTTGACGTAGTCAGGATCAGCATGGCGCATAATGTACAGGCGCACGTCGTTCGGTCCTCCTCAACGGCGGGTTACAGGTTGCGGGTTGCAGGTTACAAGTTGCAGGTTTCTCTGGCAAGCGTAAATGCTGGTCTGCCGAGAACTTGTAACCTGTAACCCGCAACCTGCAACAGCGTTCCCGCCAACTCTCGGCACGGCCTTTGCAGTGCCAACCCGAGAGACATCGTGATCCGCCGGATACAACAGAGGGAGGCAATGGACAGATGCGCTGGCAACAAGCGGCTTGGGGCGCGCTGGGTGGTGTGAGTGTCCTTGGACTGGGCGGATTGGCGCTGGTCCGGCGCGAGCAGACGGCCCACGCGCGACCGCGCCAGCCCACACCCGACGCGCGCCGGGTGGTGATTCTCGGCGCGGGCTTCGCTGGGCTGACGGCCGCCCGGACACTGGCCCGGCAGATTGACGGTTTGCCAGTGAGTATCACGCTGGTGGATCGCGACAACTACCACCTCTTTACACCCCTGCTCTATCAGGTAGCGGCGTGCGGCGTGGACCCCTGGGACACCGCACAGCCGGTGCGGCAAGTCGTTCACGCCTGGGGCGTGGACTTTCGCCAGAGCACCGTGCGCGGCGTTGACCTCGCCGCCCGGCAGGTCACGCTCGACGACGGCGTTCTCCCCTATGACTATCTGCTCCTCGGGCTTGGCAGCAGCACCAATTTCTTCGGCGAAGAGTCTGCCCAGCGCCACGCTCTGCCACTGAAGACCTTACCGGAGGCGCTCACCATTCGCGAACGGGTGGTCGGCGCGTTCGAGCGCGCCGCGACCCTGCCGGACGGCGACGAGCGCCGCCGCCTCCTGACCTTTGTCGTCATCGGCGGCGGCGCGACCGGCACGGAGTTGACCGCCTCGCTGGCCGACCTCATCTACCATGTCTTGCCACCGCAGTATCCGCATCTCAACTTTGACCGGGTGCGCCTGGTCATGGTTGAATCAGAAGACCGGCCGATCGCGACGATGGCCGCGTCGCTGGGCCAGGCGGCGCTCGACCGGCTGCGCGCGGCGGGCGTTGACGTGCGCTTGAAGACGAAGGCGCAAGCGGTAGACGAACAGAGCGTGACGACCGATGATGGTGTGACGATACCGACCGCGACGGCGATCTGGGCCACCGGCGTCGCCGCCAACGACGTTATCGCCAGGCTGCCAGGGCAGCATGGCAAGGGACACATGATCACGGTGGACGAGTACCTGCGCCTGCCGGACCATCCGGAGGTGTATGCGGCGGGCGACAACGCCGCTTACACGCCGCCCGGTCAGCAGCGCCCCGCGCCGCTGCTCGCCTGGGTCGCCAACCAGGAGGGCAACACGGCGGCGGAGAATATCGCGCGGACGTTACGCGGCGAAGCGCCACAGCCCTTTCAATTACACGAACTCGGCAGCGCCGTCTCGCTTGGCCGTACGCAGGGCGCGGCGCAATTCGGCAAGATCACGCTGGATGGCTTCGCCGGCTGGCTCGCCTGGCGCGCGATCCACCTGGCGAAGATCAGCACCTTTCGGAACAAGGCCGGTGTCGCGCTCGACTGGACCTACGCCTATTTCTACCGGCGCGACACGGCACGGCTGGCGACGGCGTGAACGTTGTTGCAAGTTGCAGGTTGCAAGTCCTCGGTAGGCGCAAGCGGCGGCGGCTTGCCACCGCCTCCACTAACCCCAACCTGCAACCTGTCAACCTGGAACCTGTAACTTTCGCTTGGGAGGTACGACCACCATGGCAGGACGGCTGGCGGGCAAGCGGGCGATCGTCACGGGAAGCAGCGGCGGCATCGGCCAGGCGATCGCGCTGCGCTTCGGCCAGGAAGGGGCGGCGGTAACGATCAATTACCACAGCCATGACGACGGCACGAGCGCGATGAAGGCGCAGATTGAGGCTGCCGGCGGCAAGGCGATCGTGGTCGGCGCGGATGTTTCGACGGTAGCCGGGGCGAAGGCGCTGGTTGATGCTACGGTGCAGGCGTTCGGCGGTCTCGATATTCTGGTCAACAATGCGGGCATCGAGCTGCCGAAGCCGTTCCTCGACATCCCGGAGAACGAGTGGGACGCGGTGATCGCCGTCAACCTCAAAGGGCCGTTTCTCTGCACCCAGCTGGCCGTGCGCGCGATGCTCGACCACGGCTCCAGCGGCGGGCGCATCGTCAACATCTCCTCAATCCATGAGGATGTCCCGATGCCCGGCAACAGCCCCTACTGCGCGTCGAAGGGCGGCCTGCGAATGCTGATGCGGACCCTCTGCGACGAACTGGCGCCGCACCAGATTACGATCAACAACATCGGTCCCGGCGCGATCGCCACGCCGATCAACCAGCAGACGCTGGCCGACCCGGAGAAGATCGCCGCGCTGAACCGGGGTATTCCGCTTGGCCGCATCGGCACGCCCGAGGACGTCGCCGGCCTCGCCGTCTACCTTGCTTCCGACGAAGCCGCCTACGTCACCGGCTCAACCTTCTTCATTGACGGCGGCATGATGCGCCAGGCGCTGGGGCTGTGACACTGGCCCCAGTCATCGAATGCTGCGGGCGCAGCCAGGACGAACACCAGAAGGGCCGGGTGTATGCCCGGCCCAGCCTGGTGCAGATATTTGGCGCAGCGCGTTACCGGGCGCGGCGACGCCGGAGCGTGTAGGCCACGGCCAGCAGGCCCAGCAGCCCAAGCGCGGCCGGCAGGTAGAGCGGCAGCGCCAGCGTGAAGCCCGCGCCCCGGCCGGCCATGCCGCCACCGCCGGTGGCGGGAATCCCCGGCGCGCTGGCGGCCTGCACGATCAGCGTGCCGACCATGTACGGGTGAATAGTGCAGATATAACTAAATGTGCCTGGCGTGGTCGCGGTGTAGGAGAAGGTAGCGCCGGTATTCAGCGTCTGTGAAGCGAAGGGGCCGCCCTGCGAGGTGACATCGTGGGGGGCCGTATCTTTGTTGGTCCAGGTGACGGTATCGCCAACTTTGATGGTGATTGGGTTCGGGGAAAAGGCGAAGTTCGCGATGTCCGCGTTGACCGTGCTCGCCGCCCGCGCGGTGGCGGCTGTCAGCAGAAACAGCACAATCAGCAGCGCCGGGATGAGCGAACGATTGAACGCTGGCCCCGACCAGCGACGTTGCGCGAGCATAGATTCCTCCCACACGGCTGAACCACAAGTCCCAAACTGGCGTGCCGGCAGCATGTCCGCACGCCCCATCGGTTCGCGCCGGCCTTTTCCCGGCCGATACCGGACTGTACGCCAGCGGGCGCGAATCGGTTTGCCGGTGGAGAGTTTCAGGCAGGTGTTGCTCGTCGCCCGCGCTGGTGGCCGCCGGCTACGCTCCGCAACCTGTACCGTGCAACTGGCAAGCGGCTTTGCCCAAACGCTGCCGCTGGCAGCCGGGGCCTTCGGCGCGGGTATGCTATCTTGCTTCCGTGGCGCGGTTTGACATCCCCGCGCCGCTGCACATAGGGAGGCCACAATGCGCGTTGCGATCATCGCCGATATCCACGGCAACGATCTCGCCCTCGCGGCGGTGGCGGCGGAGATCGCCGCCGGGGTGATTGACCGGGTCGTCTGCCTCGGCGATGCGATCCAGGGCGGGCCGCAGCCGGCGCAGGTTGTCGCGCGGCTGCGTGCGAACGGCTGGCCGGTCGTGATGGGGAACGCCGACGCCTTCCTCCTCACCGGCGACGACACCAGCGCCGAGCCGCCGAGCGCCGAGCGCCGCCGCGTCCTCGACGAGACGCGCGACTGGTCGCTGGCGCAACTCTCCGCCACCGACCGCGACTTTATCGCCGCTTTCCCGCTGACCTACACGGCGCCGCTCCCCGATGGGCGCGAGTTGCGCTGCTTTCACGCCTCGCCCGTCTCATTCGACGACATCCTCCTCCCCATGTCGCCAGACGACGACTTCGCGCGCCTCCTCGCGCCGGAGGAGGGCGTCATCTATACCGGCGGGCATACGCACGTCCAGTTCATCCGCCACCTCGGGCGCACCTTCTTCTGCAATCCGGGGAGTGTCGGCAACGCCTGGCGGCACGGGCAACCGGCGGGGCAGTTCCGGGCTGACCCGTGGGCCGAGTACGCGATCCTCACTGTCGAGGAAGGCGGCCACCTCGCGCTGGAGTTCCGCCGCGTGCCGTTCGACGTGGCCGAATACCGGCAGATCATCGCCGCTAGTGGCATCCCATTTGCTGAGGCGTTCAGCGGGCGATATGACGAGTCGTAACCCGCCGGACAGACGCCAAAGCCCCACTGCATCTGGCGCGAGTGAGCGATTCTATGCCCATGAGCGCCGGTGATCGCGTGGCCTACGATCGGCGCGGCGGTGGACCGGACCAGCCAGCCGTCAGCAGGTGCCCCGCCGCTATTCCCAGCGGAAGGTGCGGGCGGCGACGCCGAGCGCGAGGACGGTCCAGCCGAGCAGGACGACCAGCGCGGAGATGGGGAGCGCGACGCCGGCAGTGAGCGCGGCGCGCAGGAGGTCGGTCAGCGCGGCGGCGGGCAGGACGTGGGCCAACCCTTGCAGCACTGGCGGGAGATGATCGAGCGGCAGCACGGAGCCGCTGAGAAGCAGAAAGAGCAGGTAAAGGCCGTTCGCGCCCGCCAGTGTCGCTTCGGCGCGCAACGCGCCCGCCATCGCCAGGCCCAGACCGGCGAAGGCGATCGTGCCCAGCACGATCGCCAGCAGCGCCGCCAACGGCGAACCGGCGGGTCGCCAGCCATAAATCAGCACGGCGATCAGTACCAGAATCACGACTTGCAGCGCTTCGAGCGCGAGGACAGAGAGCGCCTTCGCCACCAGCAGCCCGGCGCGCGGCAGCGGCGAGCCGCCGAGCCGTTTCAATACGCCGTAGTAGCGTTCGTAGGCTGTGGCGATGCCGAGGCTGACCATGCCGGTCGCGATGATCGCCAGCGCGATCATCCCCGGCAGCAGGAAGTCAACTGGTTTGGCCGTGCCGACATTCGTCAGGTCGAGCGAGGCGAAGAAGATGAGCAGCACCACCGGCACGATGACGGTGATCAGCACGCTCTCACCGCGCCGCAGGGTCATCAGCAGTTCGGTTTTCGTCTGTGCGGCGATGGAGCGCCACAGGAGGGCGCGGTCGTCGCGCCGGGCCGTTGCGATCATGGTCGGTCCTCCCGCCCGGTCAACTGCAAGAAGAGGTCTTCGAGCGAGCCATGCCCGACGCGCAGTTCGGTCAGCGTCACACCCTCGTCGCGCAGCCAGGCGGTGAGCGCGGCGAGCGCGTCCGGCAGCGCGGCAGGATCGGCGTCGAGCGCGTAGACGCCCGGCGAGGTCTCGCGCGCGTCGCGCAGGCCCGGCAGCGCGGCGAGCGCGGCGACCGGCAGGCCGGCGGCAGCGGTGAGTTGAACGGCGCCCCCTGTCGTATCGTGCGTGAGCGCGGCGGGCGTATCAAGCGCCACGAGCCGGCCGTGGTTGACGATCGCGACCCGGTCGGCCAGGCGCTCGGCTTCGTCCATCAGGTGCGTCGTCAGCACGATCGTCGTGCCGGCGGCGCGCAATTCGCGCACGATGTCCCAGGTCGCCAGGCGCGCTTGTGGGTCCATACCGACGGTTGGCTCGTCGAGAAAGACGAGCGCCGGCTGGCCGACGAGTGCCAGCGCCAGCGCCAGCCGGCGCTTCTGACCACCCGAAAGGCGGCGGCAGCGCGTCGTCGCGGCGGCGCGCAAGCCGACGCGGTCCAGCAGTTCCTCCGGATTCAGTGGCGCGGGAAAGAACGCGGCGTAGAGGCGCAGGATTTCGCGCGCGGTCAGGCCGGGGTGCAGGCCATCGCCTTGCAGCATCAGGCCGATGCGTAACTTGAGTTCGCGCGCCTGGCGGATTGGGTCGAGACCCAGCACGCGCACCGTGCCGGCATCGGGCGCGCGATACCCTTCGAGGATTTCGATCGTCGTCGTCTTACCCGCGCCATTCGGCCCAAGCAGCGCGAAGACCTCGCCCGGCGCGACCGTGAAACTCAGTCCATTCACCGCGCGCGTCGTGCCGTACGACTTGACCAGCCCTTCCACGCTGATCGCCGCGCCACCGGGCGCAACGGCACTCGCTTGCATACTGCTGGCCGCGCTTGCGCGGTCAGTCGCCTGTTGACTTACCATCCCGCACTCGCTCAATATCGCCGCCGCGTGGACACAAAAATAGTACGGCGGCGCCAAAGGAATTATCCCATAAGTCGGGCAGTCGGGCAGTGGGTTTGGGTCAGCGCGGTGGCTGGCGGTGGGCGCGGTGGCGACGAGGTGTACCCCGGATTGAAATCCGGGGCTACATGGCCTGCGGCCACAAAGTCCTCTCACGAGGACTGGGGCTGGTCAACTGGTGTGCCAGCATCCGGCCCCGGCATCGGAATAAACTCAGTCCGCGCAGGCGGACTTTGTGGCCCCGTGAGGGGCCTTCAGCCTGTGGTTTCAACCGCCGGGCGTCCTCGACGGCGCCGCGCCAGCAGCCAGGCATCGCGCCGACGCGAACCCACTGCCCGACTGCCCGTCTGCCCGTCTGCCCGACTAGTCTTCTGGCTTGCGCGCAACGCAGAGGAGCGAGGAACCAGCCGGCAGGTTGACGCGCCGGAGCAGGCGGCCTTCCAATTGTGTGATCGTGCGTAGCGCGCGATTGACCGGCGCGGACGGCACGGTCACGTCGGAATGAGCCTCGGCCGCGCTCGTGCCGCGCCGGCGCGATGCAGTGCGCGCGGCGGCGACCACGGGCAGGAGCGCGCAGTTCCAGTAGGTCAGGCGTTCCGGCGCCAGGCCGGCCGCGTCGAGCAGCGCCCGCGCCTCACCACGCGTGTAGCGGCGTTTCGTCTCCACCGCCAGGTCGTGCTCACCGGCCAGCCAGCGGTAGGCCGGCAGATTGAGGCAGA
Source organism: Thermomicrobiales bacterium (assembly GCA_035763465.1). GTDB lineage: Bacteria > Chloroflexota > Chloroflexia > Thermomicrobiales > CADCWN01 > DASUBC01. The sequence continues at coordinate 5,311 of DASUBC010000192.1, read as the reverse complement.
CCCGGCCGCCCGGCCGCAGTACACGCGCCAGTTCGGCCACCGCCAGTGCGTCATTGCCGGTGCCGGCGTCGCTGATCACATCGAGCGAGACCGCGTAATCGAACGTATCGTCAGGAAAGGGCAGGGCGGTGATCGAGGCGACCGCCGTTGTCGCGAGGCCGCGCCGCGCGCGGCAGACCGCGACCGCGTACGGCGCGAGGTCCACGCCGGTGACGACGCCGTAGCGCCGCAATCGCGCCAGCATCCCGCCCGTACCGCAGCCGGCGTCGAGGATACGCGGCGCGGGGCGCGTGCGGTCGCGCCGGTTCAGCCCGAGCGCCATGATGACGTGGTCGCGCAGCGTGCGATACCACCACAGGCGATCCTCGGCCTGGTACATCTGCTCGAACTCTTCGCGCTTCACCGTGTTCTCCGGTGTGCCCGCGCACTCGCGCGGCGGGCAACAGAAAGGCTCACGCCATCGGCAGCGTGAGCCTGCTTCGTGCTGGTAGCGCATACGGGATTCGAACCCGTGGTCTCCGCCTTGAGAGGGCGGTGTCCTAGGCCGCTAGACGAATGCGCCCTACCGACGCCGGGTGGTTTACCCACACAGCGCGCCAGAAGTGTACCAACCAGTGTAGGCACTGTCAAGGAAAATACGAGGCGGGCGGGCGGTGGCCGGTTGGATGAGTCCCGGACTGAAGTCCGGGCCTGAGCACACTGCGTGTGACCGAAGTCTGCTACGCGGACTGGGTTCCGCCAGCGTGCGCGTTATGCCGAGGTGGGCTATCCTCAGTGCGCGGAGCGCACTTCGCCACTGCGTAGCAGTGCCTAGGCCCGGACTTCAGTCCGGGGCCACCGTCCGCCAGGCTACCGCCCGCCCGCCTGCCCGCCTCTGCCGTATACTCAGGGCGCGGCGCGACGTGAGACATCTGCATAGCGTTTGGCGTTTCCTAAAGAGCAGAGGCGCGGACAGCATGAAGAGGGGGGCGAGATGGAGCTGACGGTCCTGGGTGGGAGCGCCGCCGCGCCAAATGGCGGCGATGCCTCGGCGGGCTATCTGATCAGGAGCGGCGAGACGGCGATTCTGCTCGATTGCGGTTCGGGCGTTGTCTCGCAGCTGCGCGCACGGTTTGAGCCGCGCGGACTCACCGCCGTGGTCATTTCGCACCTGCATTCCGACCATACGCTCGACCTCATTGCCCTGCGCTACACGCTGAAGTACGCGCCGCCCGGCCACGGCGCGCCGATCCCACTGCATCTCCCACCCGGCGGCGCCGACTTCGCGGACCGGCTCGGCGCGGTCTTCGCGGTCGGCGACGAGGCTGGCAAGGAGTTCTGGGGCGATGTGCTGACCCCGACCGAATACGGACCACAGCTTGACGCTGACGCGCCACTGGCGATCGGCGCGCTGACGCTGCGCTTCGCGCCGATGCATCACTATATCCCCGTCTGGGCCATCCGCATTGAGGACCACGTATCGGGCCGGGTGCTGACCTATTCGGCCGATACCGGCCCTGCCTCGACGCTGGCCGACTTCGCGGCAGGCAGCGACCTCTTACTGTGCGAAGCCACCCTGCTGGAGCAAGCGCCAGGCAGCGACCCCGCCCACTGGGGACACCTCACCGCCGCGCAGGCCGGCGAAATCGCGACCATCGCTGGCGTCAAACACCTGGTGTTGACCCACCTATGGGCCGAACTCGGCTTCGACCACTACCTGGCCGCCGCCCGCGCCACGTTCGCCGGCCCCATTGATACCGCCCGCGCCGGACTGACCCTCACGGTGGAGTGAAGAACGGAGAACCGTCAAGACGACACCAAGAGCGCCAAGAAAGAGAAAAGTACGAATCAACCTGGCGTGCCTGGCGTCTCCCTGGCGTCTTGGCGGTTCCCGTCACTCCGCCTATGCCGGTCCAGTGCCAGCGCGAGTTTCTTCCGCTGGGTGGCGAGCATCTGCGCGGGCAACTCGTCGAGGGCGCAGAAGCGCATCGCGGAGATTTCGGCGTTGGGGCGAAACTCGCCGCCGCGATAGCGGCAGAGATAATACACATCGAGTTGCGGCCAGCGCTCGCCGCTCTCGACCAGCAAGACGTCGCCGACGCTGATGTCGAGACCGGTTTCTTCGGCCAGTTCGCGCGCCAGCGCCGCATCGAGTTGCTCGTGCTTGCCGACCCAGCCGCTCGGCAAGCCCCAGGGATAGCGGTTGCGGTAGGTATGTTTCAACAGCAGCACACGGTCCTGGTCGTCGAAGACGACGCCGACCACGCCAACGAGAAACTTGGTGTTGCCCAGCCAGAGGATGATCCACTGGCCCCAGCGCGGGATCGGCAGCACCTTCCAGAGCCAGTAAGCGAGGCGGCGCAGCCCGTTCATGCCGACTCGGGTTTGGCCGCGATGAGCCAGGCGGTCGTATGCGTGAAGCACAGTTGCCCGTCTTCCCAGGCGGGCGCGAGGCCGGTCCGGTCATCGTCCAGCGACGCAAGCAGCCGCTCGCGCACAGCGGCGGCGCGCTCGGGCGGCGTTTTGGCGATCGCCAGCCATTCGGCCAGCCCACGCCGCCTGGTCGTCGTCTCGACGCTCCGCACGACCAGACCGAGGCTGGTAAGCAGCGCCGCCAGTTCGCTCGGTGGGTACGAGCAGACGTGCGACGGATCGCGCAGGCGCTCGATCGCGTTGTGCTCGGCCGCGCGCTGCGGGTCTTCGTCGGTCGTCAGGTCGCTGATCGCGATCTGGCCGCCGGGCCGGCAGGCGCGAGCGAATTCCCGTAGCGGCGGCAGCGGCGCGGCGAAGTGATGCACGGCGTTGCCGCAGCCGACGACATCGAACGCGCCGCTGGCGACCGGCAGCGCGGTAGCCTCGCCGAGGACGAACTGCAAGCCCATCGCGCCGGCGGCGTCGCGTGCCTGCCGCGCCTGGACGAGCATCGCCGGAGTCAGGTCGAGGCCGAGCACGAACCCGGCGCGCTCGGCGAAGGCCAGCGCCGTGAACCCCGGCCCGGTCGCCACATCGAGGACGCGCGCGTCCGGCGCGGGCGCGACATGCGCGACGAACTGGCGGCGACGTTCGCGGTCCGCCACGACCGCGCTCGCGGCATAGGAGGCAGCCTGCGTCGTGAATGTCGCGCGGGCGAGCGCGGCTCCCTCCTGTGACATTTCCCACTCCCTTCGTTGCGCGGGGCTTTCCTTCTGTGCCGCGACCGCCTATGATCGCCGTAAGGCGATTGTAGCCGATGGCAGCGGCCCTCACCCCCGGCTCGCTGACGCTCGCCACCCCCTCTCCCGTGGCACGGGAGAGGGGGTTGGGGGGTGAGGGCCACAAGGAGGCCCGATGACTGAAGCGCTACGCGACGACATCACCGCTGTGCCGGGAGTGCAGGCCGGGCACTGGACCGACCGTGAACGCCTGACCGGCTGCACGGTGGTACTGACGGAGGGCGGCGCGGTGGCCGCAGTGGACGTGCGCGGCGCGGCGCCCGGCACGCGGGAGACCGCTCTGCTCGCCCCCGGCCGGACGGTTGACCGCGTCCACGCCGTCCTGCTGGCGGGCGGCAGCGCCTTCGGTCTCGCCGCCGCCGACGGCGTGATGGCCTGGCTGCGCGAACGGGGTGCCGGTTTCGCGACAGCGGCTGGCCCGGTGCCGATCGTGCCCGCCGCCATCCTCTACGACCTGGCGCTCGGCGTGCCTGCCCACCCCGACGCGGCGGCCGGCCGGGCCGCGTGTGAAGCAGCGCAGGCGGCAGAATCGCTGGCGCAGGGCAACGTGGGCGCGGGGACCGGCGCGACGGTTGGCAAACTGCGCGGGCTGGACGGCGCGGTCAAGAGCGGGCTTGGCGCGGCCAGCGTGCGGCTGCCGCTCGGCGCCGCTGGTGAGGTGACAGTCGGGGTGGTCGCGGCGGTCAACGCCTTCGGCGATGTCTGCGACCCTGCCAGCGGCGCGATCGTCGCCGGCACGCGCGCCAGAGAGGGCGGCTGGCTCAATACATTCGATGCGCTACGCGCCGGCCTGCCGGTCACCGCGCCAGCGGAAGCAGCCGCCGGCACGAATACAACGCTCGCCGTCGTCGCGACCGACGCGCCGCTCGATGGTTCGACCGCTTACCGGCTGGCGCAGAATGCGCACGACGCGCTCGCCCGCGCGATCCGGCCCTGTCACACGCCGTTCGATGGCGACACGGTCTTCGCGCTCTCCACCCGGCCAGGCCCATGCGATGCCGGCACGCTGGCGATGCTCTGCGCCGCCGCCGAGGCGACGCTGGTCCGCGCCATTCTCGCAGCCGTACGCCACGCGACCGGCGCGGGCGGCCTGCCGGCGAGTCGTGAGTGCGTGAGGGCGTGAGTCGTGAGCGAGTTCAGGTCAGCACTGAGGCTGCCTGCAAACATAGCGCCAGTCCGACGATCTCACGACTCACGACTCACGACTCACGCACTCACGCCCTCACGCCCCGGAGAATAACCAACGTGCCGCCGGCTTTGTTTAAGGGAGTGCTTGCGCCGGCCAGGTGGTTGCCGGCGGTGTTGTTGAAAGGATGACTGATGCAGAATACGAACGAACTGCCCCTGACCCTGATGGCCGTCCACGCGCACCCGGATGACGAGTGTCTTGGGGGTGGCGGCGTGCTGGCGAAATATTCCGCTGAAGGCGCGCGGACGGTGCTGGTCACGGCGACGGGCGGCGAGGAAGGCGAGATTCACGACCCCGACCTCACTGAGGAAGAGGCCCGGCCGCGCCTGAAAGAGATTCGCGCGGCGGAACTGCGGCGCGCGGTCGCGGTGCTGGGCATCAGCGACCTGGAGTTCCTCGGCTACCGCGATTCGGGTATGGTGGACACGCCGGCCAACGCGCATCCGGCCAACTTCCACAACGCTGACCTAGATGAGGCGACCGGGCGGCTGGTCCGGCTGATCCGCAAGTATCGTCCGCAGGTGCTCATTACCTACAACGAGGACGGCGGCTACGGCCACCCCGATCACCTCCAGACGCACCGCGTCACGGCGGCGGCGTTCGATGCGGCGGCCGACCCCGCGCGCTACCCCGAGGCCGGCCCGGCCTGGGCGCCGGCGAAACTCTACGCGATCGCCTGGTCGCGCGAACGCTGGCGGACGGTCTGGGCCGAAATGAAGGCGCGCGGCCTCAATCCCAACCCGCAAGAGGACCAGAACGAGGAGCAGGAACAAGCACAGGACGACGACGAGGAAGAATGGGGCCAGGCGGAGGAGACAATCACCGCCTTCATTGACACCGCCGCCTACTGGCGCACGACGCGCGAGGCGTTGCGCCAGCACCGTACCCAGCCGGTGCAGTTCTTCCTCAATATGCCCGACGACCTCGCCGC
>DASUBC010000191.1:0-6136 GCA_035763465.1 Thermomicrobiales bacterium | reverse complement strand
TCGCCCAGCACGATGTCAATCGTCCCGATCAGCGCAATCATGTCGGCGAGCATGGCGCCCTGCGCGATGCGCGGCAGGATTTGCAGGTTGACGAAACTCGGCGCGCGATAGTGGCAGCGATAGGGCACCGGTGAGCCGTCGCTGATGATGTAGAAGCCGATCTCCCCTTTGGGCCCTTCGGTCGCGGTATAGACCTCGCCCTTCGGCGGGCGCGGCCCCTTGATCGTCCAGACGAAGTGCCGCTGCATATCCTCCGCGTTGTACTGCGACGACAGGTGCGGCGGCATCACATAGTTCGACTCGCGCGCTATGAATGGCCCATCGGTCGGCATCTGGTCGAGGCATTGCTCGATCATGCGGCGGGACTGGCGCATCTCCTCCATCCGCACCAGGTAGCGGTCGTAGGTGTCGCCGTTCTCGCCGATCGGCACTTCCCAGTCAAGCCGGTCGTAAACCAGATAGGGCCGCGCGCGGCGGATATCGTAGGCCACGCCCGAGCCACGAATCATCGGGCCGGTCAGTGAATAGGCGATTGCCTCTTCTGCCGTGATAATACCAACACCTTTGGTGCGGTTGAGCCAGATCGGGTTGGCGTTGAGCAGGTCAACATACTCCTGCTGGCGGGCGGGGAAGATGTCGCAGAATTCGCGGCACTTTTCGAGCCAGCCATCCGGAATATCGCGCGAGAAGCCGCCGATCTCCATAATGTTCGTCGTCAGCCGCGCGCCGCCGAATGACTCGAAGAGGTCCATGATCATTTCGCGCTCGCGGAAGGCGTAGAGGACCATCGAGAGCGCGCCGAGGTCGAGCGCGTGCGTGCCGACCCAGACCAGATGCGAGGCAATGCGGCTCAGTTCGGCCAGGATGACGCGGAAGTATTCCGCGCGCTCCGGCACCTCCACCCCGCACAGTTCCTCGATCGCCATGCAGAGCGCCAGGTTGTTGTTCGGCGCCGCGACGTAGTCGGTGCGATCGGTCCAGGGAATCAGTTGCGGATAGCGGTGGTTCTCGAAGAGTTTTTCGACACCGCGATGTAGATAGCCGATGACCGGTCGCGCCCGGGTAATGACCTCCCCCTCCATGTCCACAACCACGCGAAAGACACCGTGCGTGCTCGGGTGCTGTGGCCCCAGGTTGAGCGTAATGACCCGGTGCGCGTCGTCGAGTTGCTCCTCGTCAACGATGTCAATCGCTGTGCTGCCCGTCGGCATCAGGGTGTTGGTCATGGCTCACTCCGTTCGCAGAGGTCAGTGATTACGGTGCTGATCAAGAACCAATGCGCTCTTCCCAGCACCGCGCCACCCCTGACATCTGTCATCTGACCTCTGTCATCTCGCCTACTCCGTCAGGCGCACGGGAATCCCTTGCCGGCTGAGCCAGCGGTCCGCTTCGAGCCGGTCGCCTTCCTGGACGATGTCCTTGCGGAGTGGATACTCGTGCCAGTCGTCCGGCAGGAGAATACGCCGCAGATCGGGATGACCATCGAAGACGATGCCGAACATGTCGTAGGCTTCGCGCTCCTGCCAGTTCGCGCCGGGCCAGATCGGCGTCACTGACTCAATGGATCCCCACTCGTCCACCGCCGCTTTCAAGCGCAGCCGCCGGTTGTGCGCCACCGAGTAGAGGTGATAGATGACATCGAAGCGCGGCGCGGCACGCAGCCGCAGCATATCCACGCCGCAGAGGTCGGCCAGCATATCGAAGCGCCAGTCCGCCGCGTCACGCAGATAGCGGCAGACCGCGCCAATGGCCTCGTTGCGGACGCGGATGGTCAGCTGCCCGCGAAAATTTGACAGCCCTTCGATGGAGTCGGGAAAGCGCGTCCGCAAGTCGGTGACGATCGCCGGTTCGCGCGGCGCTTCTGCTTGCGGCGCGCCCGCCTTGCCCGTCATTCCTCTCCACTCCCCAGGCGCGGGCGCTCAGCGCCCCCGCGCAGCGTTGAGACGTATCGCTCGCCCGTGGGGTCTTTCACCAGCATGGTGTGCGCCGCTGGACCAGCCTGGCGAATCGAGACAACTTGCTTCAACCCCGCCTCACGGCGTTCTTGCAGCCTGAGATTCTGCGCCGCGATCGGCCCCTGCTGCTTGGCGATCGTGTCGTACTTGATCACCCGGTTCTGGAGTTCCAGGATGCCAGAGATCAGCCCTTCCGGCGTCGGGGGGCAACCCGAGACGTAGACATCAACCGGGATGACCCGGTCCACACCTTGCAAGGTCGCATACGTATCGAACGGGCCGCCGAAGTTGGCGCAGGCGCCCATCGAGATAACCCACTTGGGGTCCGGCATCTGCTCGTAGAGCTGGTAGACCAGCGGCGCCATCTTGTAGGTCACGGTGCCGGCGACGATCATCAGGTCCGACTGCCGTGGCGAGGCGCGGTAGAGCATCCCGAAGCGTTCGGCAAAGTCCCAGCGCGACTGCGCGCCCGAAATCATCTCGATCGCGCAGCACGCCAGCCCGAATGTCATCGGCCACAGGCTCGACCGCCGCGCCCAGTTGAAGAGCGAGTCCACGGTCGTCGTCAGGATATTCTTTTCGAAGCGATTGTCGAGCATAGCGCCTCACGAATTCGGGTTACAGGTCAACAGGTCGCAGGTCGCTTACACAGAATGGACGGATGAGGCTTGGAACCTGTGACATGCCGCCCTGTGACCGCCGTTCAGACCCATTCCAGCGCGCCCTTGCGCCAGGCATAGACATACCCAACCAGCAAGAGGACGATGAAGGAGACCATCTCCAGCAACCCGTACAGACCGAGTTTGTCAAAGGCGACGGCCCAGGGAAAGAGAAAGATCGCCTCGATATCGAAGATGACGAAGAGGATGGCGACGATGTAGTAGCGCGGCGTGAAGCGGTCGCGGAGCGGCTCGACGTCCGGTACGCCGCTCTCGTAAGGCGCGAGCTTGCGCCGGTTCGGCCGATAGGGGCGAATGACTACCCCGATACTCAACAACACCGCGCCAAGCCCCAGCACGGTGAGAATCATGAGCAGGATAATCGCGTAGTTATTGACCACGCTCGCCCCTTCTTTCCACTGCTACCACCACTTTTCGCGGTCGCCCCCAGCCGCTTTCCCCTCGCCCGATCAACTATAACACGGGGTATCAGGCAGGGCAATGACTTTGTTGTTGAATTCACAAACTGGTTCGTAGGGCGAACGGACAGAGCAAGCGTGACCAGAAACTGCCAGTAATTGCTCGAATGTGCGGACCATGCGCTGGTGGCGCATCCAGCTGCGTGGGGGTAGCATTGCGGTCTCGTCCATGAGGAGGAACAGATGAGCGCCAGCGAGAATCGGATCGAGAAACTGCTGCAACGGCTGGACGCGGCCTGGACGGCGTTCCAGGCATCGTACGCCGGACTGCCGGACGCGCAACTGCTGGAACCTGGCGTCGTGGCTGACTGGTCGGTACGCGACATCATCGCGCATGTGACCATCTGGGAGGAAGAGGCGCTCAAGCATCTGCCAGTGATCATCGCGGGTGGCCGGCCGCCACGGTACGTCACCTACGGTGGCATTGACGCCTTCAACGCCCAGATGATCGCCCAGAAACGCGGCCTCTCGCTCGCTGAGGTGCGCCGCCAACAGGACGACACCCACCGCCGGCTCATTGACTTCATTCGGAGCGCGCCCGCCGAACAGTTCGTGCGCGAGACGCGCGCCCGCCGCCGCCTGCGGCTCGATACCCACGGCCATTACCCGCTGCATACCGCAGCGATCCAGGCATGGCGGGCGCGGCGGTCAGCCGGGTGAAGACGCCGCGCCGACCGCCGCCAGGTAGACGACCCGGCGCACTTCTGCATTGACTAACGTGCTCAGCGGCGGTGCGCCACGCGCAGTTCGGTCATGTAGCGCTTGGTGATCGCGCCGCCATAGCGCGACTCGATCAGGTCGGCGATACAGTCGAGCAGACCGCGCTGGAGCGCTGGGGCCAGCGCCCGGTGGCCGGAGTAGGTGAGCAGCGTATCGAGGTATGTCGCGGTCGTGTACGACAGATCCCATTCGTAGCGCCGGAAGGTGACCGGCCCAAACTGGTCTGAGCGGTCCAGTTCGTCGCTGTCATACGGGATCGTGTCCGCTGCTTCCAGACGCAGCCCCGGTGGGGTTGCGGGATCCCAACGCTCGTAGCAGGTCTGGGACTCGGCGAAGAAGGCCGCAGTACCGCCGGCGATATGGTGCGTGGCGACGGTGGCGAGCGCGCCGCCGGGGCGCAGGGCGGCAGCCGCTTTCGCTACGCGCACGGCGGGGTCGAGCCAGTGGAAGGCCGTGGCCGACACGATGGTGTCGAACGGCTGGGCCGGGAGCGGCCAGCCCTCGAACGCGGACACAACCACGCGGACGTTCGGGAAGCGGGCAAGCTTGCGCCGGGCGACGGCGGCCATGCCCGACCCCAGCTCGACGCAGGTAATCTCGCCGCCGTACTCGGCGAGCGGTACGGTAGCCTGGCCGGTTCCGCAGCCGATTTCGAGCACCCGGCAGCCTGGGCCAATGCCGGTCAGCCCGGCGAGGTCAGCGAATAACGCGGCCGGATACCCCGGCCGCGCCCGGTCGTAGAGCTCGGCGGCTTCGTCGAAGGTCGCGCGCAGCCGTGCGCGATCGTGCTCCTGCATCGTTGACTCCTCAGCGGCAGGGGGATGCGGCGCCCCCGGAATGGTCGCGCGCCCGTTGTGCCTTCGTTCAGACCTCAGCAAGGTCGTGGGCGGGCGCCGTGGTTGCCGGCGCGGGTGCCGGCTCGGCCAGCAGGCTGCGCGCGATGAGCTGGCGGTTAATTTCGTTGGTGCCTTCGCCGATCTCATTGATCTTCACCTGTCGCCAGTAGCGTGCGACCGCGCTGTGGGCCATAAACCCCTCACCACCGAAGATTTGCACGGCCTGGTCGGCGGCGCGCTTAGCGGTCTCGGAGGCGAAGATTTTCGCCATGCTCGCCTCGCGGCTGTAGGGTCGCCCCTGGTCTTTCAGCCAGGCGGCTTTGAGGACCGCGAGACGCGCGAGTTCGATCTCCAGCGCCATATCGGCGAGCTTGAACTGGATCGCCTGGAACTCGGCGATAGCCTTACCGAATTGCCGGCGCTGCTGGGCATGAGCGAGCGCTTCGTCCAGGCAGGCTTGCGCTAGCCCGACCGAGAGCGCACCGACCGCGACCCGCCCGCCGTCAAGTGTCTGGAGCGCCTGGCGCAGTCCCGCGCCACGCTGACCGAGCAGATTGGCCTCTGGCACATGGCAATCGGCAAAGTACAGCGGGTGCTGGTCGGCCGCGCGCCAGCCCAGTTTCTCGTAGGCCGGGCCGCGCGTAAAGCCGGCAGCATCCTGGGGCGCCAGCAGCGCGGTCAGTTCCGGCTTGCCGTCCGGCCGCGTGCCGGTGCGCGCGATCACCGTCACGCCGGCGGTGATGTCGGTGCCGGAGTTCGTGATGTACTTCTTGGAACCATTGATGGTCCAGTTCCCATCCCGCAGGGTGGCGACCGTCTCGACGCCACCCGCGTCGGTGCCGGCGTTGTCTTCGGTCAGGCCGAAGGCCCACAGCCGACGGCCGGCGGCGCAGGGAGCGAGGAAGCGGTCTCGTTGCTCCTGGGTGCCGTACGCCACGAGCGGCGCGCAGCCGAGCGAGATATGCGCCTCCATCGTAATGCCGACCGAGGTGTCGGCGCGGCTGATTTCTTCCAAGGCCAGGCAATACGACATCGTATCGCCGCCCGAACCGCCGTATTGATAGGGAATTGTCAGGCCCATGAGGCCGAGCCGCGCCATTTCCGCGACGATGTCATAGGGAAACTGCTGCGCGCGGTCGAGTTCTTCGGCGCGCGGGCGAATGACCCCCTGCGCGAATCCGTGCGCCAGCTCGCGCCAGTGCCGTTGTTCCGCTGTCAAGTCGAAATTCATCATCGTACCCTCGTGCGTCAGGCCGCGCGACAGCCGCCGCGCCGCTGGCGTGCTCTCGGCCTCTCGGTCCGTCTCTACCGATCAATTCTACCGCAGTAGTAGCGATAGAATACCCCTGTGGGCGGCTTGGCGTAAAGTGAGGTAGCATGAAGATCTTTGTAGCAGGCGCGACTGGCGCGATTGGCCGGCAATTGCTTCCGCTGCTGGTGGCGGCCGGGCATGAGGTTGCCGGCGCCACTCGCGTGGCGGCGAAGGA
>DASUBC010000190.1:0-5662 GCA_035763465.1 Thermomicrobiales bacterium | reverse complement strand
GCCGATGTCTTCTACCTCATCCCGCCCGCCGCGCAGCGCCGCCTGCTCGCGGCGTGCTACGCGATGCTCGCGCCGGGCGGGCTTTTTCTCTGGAAGAGCCAGGTGCGCCGGCCGCGCTGGAAATACGCTGTCACCTGGGGCCAGGAATGGTTGATGACCCATCTCGGCCCGACGGCAGGCCACGGTCTCTACTTTCTCGACACCGCTGAATCGCTCGCCGCGCTTGAGGCAGCCGGCTTTCGTGCGCTCGCGCTGCCGCTCCGCTCCTGGCGGCCCTATACGGATATGCTCTTTCTCGCCTGGAAGTCCGCGGAGTTACAGGTTGCAGGTTAACAGGTTGCAGGTTTCCTCAGACAAGCGCCTGCGCTTGCCTGCAAGAACCTGTAACCTGTCAACCTGTACCTGTAACCGGTTAGTCTCCCGGCACATGACCTGGCTGCTGATCACCATGGCGGGTGCTGACGGGAAGAGTGGCCATGCTGGTGGCCGATGAAGGTGTGTTCGACGCGCGGAGAGCGAGCGGCAGCTGTAGCGTCACCGTGGTGCCCAGACCGACCGTACTGGCGATCGCCACGGCGCCGCCGTGGGCTTCGACGATCGCCCGCACGATCGCCAGCCCCAGCCCCAGACCGCCCTGGCCCGCGCGGCGCTCGCGCGACCGGTCCACGCGGAAGAAGCGGTCCCAGACGCGCGCCAGATCGTCCGGCGGAATCCCCACGCCGGTATCGGCCACTGTCACGCGCGCCCGCGTCCGCTCGCGGCGGACGCCAATCGTGATTGTGCCATCGGCCGGCGTATGGCCGCGCGCGTTCGCACAGAGATTGAGCAGCACCTGGCGCAATTTATCGGCATCGCCTTGCACCATGACCGACGCGCCCGGCGCCAGGTCGAGCACGACATTGCGGTCGGGCGCGAGCAAGCGCGTCTCGTCCACTACCTGCGCGGCCAGCGCGCCGAGGTCAACCGGCGCCAGTTGCAGTGAGTGCTCCGGGTCGGCGTCGAGGTGCGTCAGCGTCAATAGGTCGTCCACCAGGCGGCCCATCCGGGCGATTTCACCGCCCATCAGCCGTAACAGCCGCGCCCGCGCCTCCGGGTCGGCGCGATCTACGCCGAGTTGCAACATCTCTACTCCGCCGCTGAGGGCGGTCAGCGGCGTCCGCAGTTCGTGCGAAGCATCGGCGATGAAGCTGCGCTGGAGGGCGATCGCCGCCTCCAGCCGGCTGACCATCTCGTTGAAATCTTCCGCCAGTTCGGCCAGCGCATCACCGCTCGGGGGCACTTCCACGCGCTGGCCCAGGTCGCCCGCCGCGATCGCCCGGCTGGTCGAGGCCAGCCGGCGAATCGGACTGAGCGCGCCCCGCACCAGGGGCAGCGTCAACAAGGCGCCGGCGGCGACCGCAACGAGCGTACCGAAGATCAGTAATAACCGTACGCGGTCGAGCAGCGCGTCGCCACTGCCGAGCGATGTGGTCAGTTCCAGAACGCCGATCGCCGGCTGGGTTTCGTCGTTGTTCGGAAAGAGCGGAACAAGTTCGACCACGACGGGGCCACTGTCCGTCTGCGCGCGCAGGTGGCGCGCATCGCCGGTCTCCGCGACCTCGCGATAGAGCGTGGGAGCCAGCACGGGGGCCACCACGCCGGTCTGGTCGGCCAGCGCCGGGCCATCACCCAGCGTGCGCCCATTGATATCGGTCGTGCGCGCGGCGGTATTGCGCGTCGTCAGGATTCTCGCCAGGTCGGCGAGCGATTTCCCCGCTGGCGAGTCCGGCGTGATCGGTACACGCTGGTCTACCTGAGTCGTCACGGCGGTCGCCGTCGGCTCTGGTTCGACCGCCGCCGCGCCCGGTGTCGCGGCAACGGGCGTGCCGGGCTGCAAGGCGCGGGCACGTAGGCGCGACGTCACCGCCGGGCGGGCGGAGACCATCAAGCCATTGGCGGTTGTATCGAGGATTGTCGTCTCGACCGTTTTATAGATGATGATACCAAAGAGCGTGAGGATCACCGCCAGCACCGAGACGGTGACGAGCGTCAGCCGCCAGCGCAAGGGAGCAACCATCACGCGCGTGCGGAGCCAGGTGAGCGGTGGCACGTTCATGGCCGTAACAGGTAGCCAACGCCGCGCACGGTCTGAATACGTTCGTGGCGGTCATCGGCTAGTTTCGCGCGCAAGTAGCGCACGTAGACGTCCACGACGTTCGTTTCGACTAGCTGATCGTAGCCCCAGACCCGGTTGAGAATCGCCTCGCGCGTCAGCACCTGCCGGGGATTTTGCATGAAGTATTCGAGCAGGTCAAACTCGCGCGGTGTCAGTGTCAGCGGCTGGTCGGCGTAGGTCACTTCGCGGGTGCCGCGATCCAGCGTCAGGTCGCCGACCGTCAGCACATTCGCGGTCGTCACCTGGTGGCGGCGCAACACCGCGCTCATCCGGGCCATCAGCTCGGCGAACTTGAAGGGTTTGGGCAGATAGTCGTCCGCGCCGCTATTCAGCCCCTCCACGCGGTCCTCCACCGCGCCGCGCGCCGTCAGCATGATGATCGGCACATCGCTGCGGGCGCGAATCATCCGGCACAGTGTCAGCCCATCAATGCCGGGCAGCATCAAGTCGAGTAAGACAATCTGCGGCCGAACGCGCTCGAACGCAGCGAGCGCATCGCGGCCGTCATGCACGATCTCGACCGCGTACCCCTCGTAGGTCAGGCCCATTTGGAGGAACTCGCTGACGGTCTCCTCGTCCTCGACTACCAGGACCGAGATTGGCCCGCCCGCGCCATCACGCCCGTTCATCCACTGCTCATCCTCAACCCCGGCGGCGCTCACGCCATCCCTATGAGCAGTATCGTCCATGACCGGCTCAGTTTCCAGTGGGCGCCAGCGCGAAGGCGCGATCGTAGAAGCGCAGATAGTCGGGCAGGTGCGCGGTCCAGTAGGTCGCATCGTGACCGCCGGGCCACTCGTGCCATTCCAGCGGGATACCTTCCGCAATCAGCTGCTGGTGCAGGCTCTCGACCGGCTGGAGGAAGTAGGGGTCTTGCGCGCCGATATCAATCCAGATGGTGAGCGTGCGCGCGATATCGGGGTGATCGGCCATCAGGTGTACGGGGTCGTGCGCGTCGAAGTACGCCTCGTCGCCGAAGTAGGCTGGCGTGTCGGCATGCGTATGCAGCGAAAGGCTGTGCGCGCCCGCGATGCGGAAGACCGCGGAATAGTTCATGGCGACTTGCAGCGCGCCGTTGGCCCCCATCGAGAGGCCGCCGACCGCGCGATGATCGCGATCGGCCAGCGTGCGAAAGTGCGCGTCAACCTCGCCGACGACGTCGTACGCCAGGTATTTGCCCCACTGCGGCCCGCCATTCGCCTGGTCCACCCAGTAGCCCTGATCGCCCTGCGGCAGCACGATGATGTAGGGTTGGATTGCGCCGGTATCCATCAACTCGCCCGCGTCTTCAACAATGCCGTACCAGCGCCACTCTTCGGCGGCGCCACTCAGCCCGTGCAGCATGTACAGCACCGGGAAGCGCTGGTCGGGACTGGAATCATAGCCAGGCGGCAGGAAGATGTAGTACGGCATCGTCCGGCCGAGCGTGGCGCTGGCGAACTGGTGATATTCCAGCCGCGACGCCGAGACCCCGGCCGGCGGTGGTTGCGGCGTCGGGAAGGGCGTCGGGGTCGGCGGCGCTGGTGTGGGGCTGACGGTCGCGCCGGGCGCGGCCGTGGCGCTGGTAGACGCGCCGGCCAGCGTCACGGCTGTACTGCCCGGCGTCACGGCGATCGTGGCGCTCACGCCAGCGAGGCTATCGCCGCCCGGCGACAGGGCGCTGCCCTGCCCATTGACGTCCTCACCGCCAGCCAGGAACGTCGCGAACCCAACCACGAGCGCCAGCAGGAAGACCAATCCGAGCGGGCGCTTGCCGAAGCGGCGCATCACTGGCCCTCCACCTCGACACGGCGAGCGGCAACCACCGCCACCGGCGCGGGACGTGGCGCCAGCTGGCGCACACGCGCGGCGACTGGCGCACGCAGCGTGATGAACAGCCAGATCGCCAGCACACCGGCGGCTTGCAGCAGCGCGTTTTGTCCAGACGTAAAGGCGCCGTTGCCGAAGACAACCGGCCCAAGTTTCGTCGTCGCCATGATGACGAAGAGATGCAGGCTATAGGCCCAGAGCGCGTTCTGCCCCAGCGGCAGCAGCAGCCAGCCGAACACCCGGTGCAGCGGTCCCCAGAAATTGGTCGTCAGCGCCAGGGCAAACACGGCGAGGATGACGAAGACGACCAGCCGGCCAATCCTCGCGTCGTCCTTCGAGAACAGATGGGCATTCAGGAAGTTGGTATCGAAGCCGGTGAGCCACGACAGCGTCGCCAGCTTGTCGCGGTAGAGCGCAATCGCCCCGGCGAAGAGCGCGCCGAAGACGACCAGGCTGACCCAGCCGGTGAGCCAGCCGAAGTACCGCGCCAGTGCACGGCGGTGGTAGCCAATCGCCAGGCCGTTGATGAACAAGAGCTGCCATGCGGCGAGTTCAAACACGTTGTTGTCGGCGATCGTCCACGGCAGCGCGATCTCCTGCGGCCAGCGCTGCCAGATGCCCCAGATTAGCCACGACGCCGCCAGCGCCTGCCAGGTGTACCCCTGCGCGATCAGCAGCAGCGCCAGCGCCGCGCCAGCGACCAGGAAGGTGTACATCAGCAGCACGTCAGTCAGGTAGAAGGTGCGGTGCAGCGTGAGGACGCCGACGATGAAATTGGGCAGGGTGCCGGTCGTCACCTGCGGCGCCCAGAAGAGTTTCAACTGGTAGGCCAGCATCGCCGTCACCAGCGTCAGCCCGACCGTCAGCATGTAGAGCGTCCACGAGCGCTTCAGCGCCTTCGAGAGCGCGGCGGCCACACCCTGGCGCGTGACGACGCTGCTGTAGACAATGCCCATCACCAGACCAGAGATGAAGACAAAGGCTTCGGCCGCGGAGACCAGGAAGCGATTCCCGCCGGTGATGGTATAGAGCCACGACTGGTCGCCACCGACATGATCCACGACCATCGCGACGACCGCCAGGCCGCGCAACAGGTCGAAGCGCAAATCGCGCTTGCCGCCGGTATAGCGCCAGCGACGCAGGACACCGCCGAACGCGCTGACCAGCGCGGATAAAGAAAGCGCCACCGGCAGACGCTGCCTGGGCGCGGGTATCGCCGCCATCTCGTTGCCTCCTTGCTCCCACCGGCACGCCACTGTGCCGATCTCGTCGTGGAGTCAGGATAGTTGGCGCGCATGAGAATACGCGGCGTTGTGCATGAGAAAACCATGAGGGAATGCGGGTTGCAGGTTCCAGGTTAACAGGTACAAGTTCTTTCGGGCGGGCGCATACGCCTGCAAGAGAAACCTGTAACCTGACAACCTGCAACCTGTAACCCGTCACGTCAGCCAATCGGCTTCGTCGGGGTCTGGGGGGCGCAAGAGCAGCACATCGCAGAGGGCGTGGTCTACGACGAAGCGCGCGATCGGGCTGATGGGATGCTGGCCGGGACCGTGGTCGGCGCCGAGTCCGGCACCCAGCGCGATGAGGTCGGCGTGTTCCGCAGCGGCAGCAGCGATAATCTCTCGTTCGGGGCGGCCGGTGCGGCTGATCAGGCGATGTCGCACGCCCTGCTCGGTCAACCAGGTATCGGCGATC
>DASUBC010000189.1:0-4468 GCA_035763465.1 Thermomicrobiales bacterium | reverse complement strand
CACGGATGTCCACGGTGGCGAGACGCCGTGAGTACGAACGTCTCAACCTGCCTCGTGCGGCGTACTGACAGGTATGATGCCGGGCTTGGGCGACCGCCGCTGGTCTGTCCATAGCGCGGGGACGCATACCCGAACTTCTCGCGCGCATGCGCTTAGAAGCCAACGGGATGTCGAGCTACGGTGGTGTGGAGCGACGACACGGTGCGGCGTGTGTTGCGGTCATTGCAGATACGCTCGGTGGTCAGACGGGCCGAAATGAGCACCATCGGCAGCCCCGTACCCGGGTGGGTACTCGCACCGACGAAGTAGAGGTTCCGGTAGCGGCGGTGCTGATTCTGCGGTCGCAGGTAGCCTACTTGTCCGAACGTATGGCTGAGTCCAAACGCCGCCCCCTTGGCCAGGTGAAACCGGCTCTGCCAGTCGCATGGTGTGTAACCGACTTCAAACTTCAGATGCTCCGCCACATCGGCCGCGCCGAGGCGGGCCAGGCGGGCCAGGATGGCGGCGCGGGCCCGCGCGCGCAGCGCCGCCCAGTCCTGGCCGGCGGCGGCGTCCAGATGCCCGACGGGCGCCAGCGCCATGAGCGTCTCCTCGCCAGCTGGGGCGGCGGCCGGATCGATGCGCGCGGGCGCATGAATGTAGAAGCTGGGTACATTGGGCAGCGTGTGGTCGCGGAAAATGCGCTCGAAACTGCCGCGATAGTCGTCGGCCAGGAAGACATTGTGCGGCCCGAGCTGCGGATAGACCTTGTCGAGACCCCAGTAGAACATGATGGCCGAGGAGGTGTACTGCAAGCGCTCCAGGCGCTCGGCTTGCGACGAGGCGGGAAGCAGATCACGATAGACGTAGGGCAGGTCGGCGTTGGCGACGACGACATCTGCCGGGAGCCACGCTCCGTCGCCCAGCTGAACCCCGCTCGCGCGGTCATCGCTCACGGTGATCTGCGCGACAGGCGCGTCAAACCGGAAGCGCACGCCCAGTCTCGTGGCGATCGCCACGAGGCTCTCGACCAGGCGATACATGCCGCCCAGCGGGAACCAGACGCCGTCCGCGAGTTCGGTGTACTGGAGCAGGGAGTAGGTCGCGGGCGCGTCATAGGGGCTCAGCCCCAGGTACATGTTCTGGAACGTAAATGCCGCCCGGAGGCGCGGGTCGCCGAAGTAGTGGCCGACGTTATCGTAATGCTTCACCAGCGCTTTCAACGCGAACAGGTACGGGAGGTTGCCAGGACTGAAGTAATCCAGCAGGCTGGAGAAATTGCGCCCCACGAAGTGCTTCAGGGCGAGTTGGTAATGGCGCTGCCCCTCCGCCAGGTAGCGCAGCAGACCGCCGAAGCTACCGGGTTCCAGCGCCTCCAACTGGGCCTGTAGCGCGATGAGATCCGGCGTCAGGGCCAGCTGCTGGCCATCAGCGAAATGGATATGGTACGTCGGATCGATCCGGCGCAGATCCAGGTGATCGTCCATCCGCTCGCCCAGCGCGGCGTACGTCGCCGCGACGACCTCAGGCATCAGAAATAACGTCGGGCCGATGTCGAAGCGATGGCCGTCGCGGATCAACTGGCCACACCGGCCACCCGGTTGCGCGTTCTTCTCGACGACCGTCACCGCGAATCCCGCTCGCGCAAGGAGCGCAGCGGTCGCGATGCCGCCGATCCCGGCTCCGATAACCACGACGCTGCGTCCGTCCTGCATCCCAATATCCTCCAGGCGGCCGCCTCAGCAGCCGGCCGCGCCGTACCGGCATAGACGTCGCCACACCTTCGCGCGCGGCAGCGCACGCAGGGCAGTCCAGGGTGGCATCGTCGCGATGAGCCGGATATTCGCCCACAGCGAACCGGTCTCGTCCAGAAACTGGAAAACCCGCTCAATCGGATTGCGCGCGAACAGCGCCCCAAACACCCGCTCGATGGCGGCAGGATCATGGGCGACCATCTCCATGAGGAGCGAGTCGTACAGGCGATAGCGCCAGGGATCCGGCGGCACGGCGAACGGGTGGCCGTAGCACGCCAGGGACTGCACGATCGCCGCCGAGTCGCGCGCGATCCGGGTAATGCCGAAGCCCGACGAGGGTTTGATTCGCCCACCCAGCGCGCCGATCGCCATGATCCGCTGTCCCAGGCGCCGGGGAAACGGCCGGTCGGTCATCGGACTGGTACCGTGCTCCTCAGCGACGACACGGTATGCGGTGATGCCCAGCACTGTCTCGACATACTCGCGGAGCGCCTGCTGGTATTGCTTACGGTCGGGCGGGTCCGCGTCCAGCGCCACGTATTCGATGAACGCGCGGTGTGGCGAGTAGGGCAGCACGTAAAAGAAGCGGACGCCATCCCGCTGCGACGTACGGAAATCGAGGAATGTCACCGCAGACGGATCGAACGCGCCCGCAGCCGCAGCGATGACCGCACCGGCAAAAGACTGGCGCGCGTCGTAATAGAGCTGTGGGTATGGCGAATGTGCGGGCGTGGCCCACCGGCTATCGAAAATCCAGCGCCCCTCGTAGCGCGCACCGCCGGCCACCGCCTGGGCGTACTCCGCACCATCATCGAGGCGCTCGACCACGCTGGTGACGACATCAACGTTCGGGTGCGCGGCCAGCTCGCGCCGAATCAAGCAGGTGAAGTCCCGCGCGCGCAGGGTGCGGTAGCGATAGGGGCCCAGGCCGATGACCCGCTCGCGCCCGCCGGTGGTGACCCGGAGCGTGTCCCAGGACTGCCGGACGACTGCATCGAATGGCATCGGCTGCCGGCTCCAGTATGACAGGCTGTGATCGTCATGCCCCGCCGCGTCCTGGTCGATCACCAGGAGCGAACGATCATGCAGCCGACTTTGCACGAGGCTGTGCGCCAGGGTCAGCCCGGCCACGCCGCCACCGGCGATAATGGCGTCATAGCGTCGCATGGGCGTCTCCTTCACGCGGCCGGACGCGCCACCAGATACCGGGCAATCGCCGGAGCTTGTCCCAGGTGCTCACATGCGCCCGGCGTGTGAAGACGTCATAGTCATGCGCCTCGATATCATCGAGGATCGCCTCGTAGAGCGCGCTGGCGGCGGCGACGGCGAAGCGGCCATCCCGGCTGAGCATGGCGATGCCAGGCCAGGCGGCGGCGTAGAGGCGGCGATTCCGGTCGATTTGGAAGCGCATAAATGCGCGCCACCGGTCGTCAACTCGTCCGCGCGCGAGATCGGCGGCGGCCAAGCCGTACGCCGCCAGTTCGGTGGTTGGGAGATAGAGCCGCCCTGCCCGCCAGTCCTCTCCCACGTCGCGCAAGATATTCGTCACTTGCAGGGCGATACCCAACTTGACCGCATATGGGATCGCGGCTGGTCCAGAGAAGCCAACGATGTGCATCAGCATCAGGCCCACTGTGGAGGCGACCCCGTAGGCGTAGGCGGCGAGGTCGTCAAACGTGCGGTACTGCGGGCAGTCGAAATCGCGGGCGATGCCTTGAAGCAGCTGTTCAGCGTACTGCTGGGGGATCCGGTAGCGGCGCCGGGCATCGTCCCAGGCGATGGCGACCAGATTGGCGGAGGGGCCAGGGGGCGCAAGTGTCTGCCTGCGCCAGGCCGCCAGTTGCCGCGAGGCGTCGGCGCCCCCGGTATCAACGATGTCGTCGGCGATCCGGCAAAAGGCATAGAGTGCGCGCGCCGCCCGACGCTTGTCGGCTGGAAGGAGACTGGCAGCGAGATGGAAGGTGCGACCATGCACCGCTGTAACCGACGTGCAATAGGCATAGGCCCGCGCGAGGATGGCGGTGCTGGGCGCCGGCGGCGCAGTGTGCCCCGACGCCCTCGCCTCGCCGGCCAACCTCAGCAATGGCGCTTCCCACTCCTCGGCCTGCGATGAAACCATGTGCCCTCCTCGTCCCGATACGCTCAGCGAACGCTCGTGTATGAACCCATAAAACCGCAACGTGGTGAACGACCAGGCTAACGACCGTTACCGAACAGTTAATGCTGTCGCGGATGTGTTCGGCGACACAGAACGTAGTCCAGCGCACAACCTGGCGGGCGCGCCGCGCCTGGCGGCCCTGGTTCCAGGTCGCCGTAACGCCCCGCCTCTGATATCAGCCGTCCCGGCGAGTTCGTTCCGCCCAGTTCCTCGCGCATCGCCGTGATGGCGGCGCGATCCTCCAGATCAAGCGCGGGATCGGCGTGTTCGGGCGGCACGCGCCAGGCAAGGACGACATGCAGGGCCGCTCTGGTCTGCTGCGCCAGGACGATCGCGGCCCGGCCGCCCTCATCGGCTGCGGGAGAGCCGTCAGTCGCCAGCAAGATTGTCGTCAGCAGTGGCTCCAGCGCCTGCTGGACTGCGAATTGTGGCGCGAGTTGCCGCAGGTAAATGGCGCGTTGACGGGCCGGGACAGACTGATCGCCACAGGCCCCGCTCAGGCTCCGGCGGGAGCGGCCAGTTGCTCAAGCCGGCGCCAGTGCGCGAGCACGTCTTGCTGCGCCAGCGCCAGGAGCGC
>DASUBC010000188.1:0-2933 GCA_035763465.1 Thermomicrobiales bacterium | reverse complement strand
TCGCCTCGCAGGAGCGACCAGCCATACTTCTCGTCGTCGGTCCGGATGTTCGGCGTTGCGGCGTAGTTGAGGTTCCAGAGGAACATTGCCCCCAGCCAGGGCCAGTGCGCCTGCGCGTACTGGAAGGCAGCTTGAATATACACCGCCTGCTGCGCCTCGCTCGTCAGGGCACAATACTCGTAGCCTTTCGGCGCGGGCAGGCCGGGACAGGCGTCCCAGCCAAACTCCGTCAGCCAGACCTGTTTCACGCCATCGCCATACTGCGCCATCACCGCGCGCTGGTCTTCAACCCGGCGAAAGTAAAACTCGGGGCCGTTCTTCCAGCAAGTGCCAGCCTGGGCTGCAAACTGCGCTGGGCAGGCGCCGCTACCCGGCTGATCGGGATACTTGGTGTCCGGTGGGTTGGCCGCGCTGCCCGGATGTGCGGCCAGCGCGTCAAAGTAATTGCGGCCCTCGCCGCTGTTGTACTGGTAAAAGGCGCGCAGATAGTCCACATCGTTCACCGCGATCGCCGGGTCGTTGAGTCCGGTTGGCGTCAGCCCGCCAAAGAGCACAAATGCTTGCGGATCGGCGGCCTTCACGCCACTGTAACCGGCCTTAAGCGTCGCGACGTAGGGCGCCACATCCACATGACCACCGACCTCGCCCGCCAGATTCTCCTCGTTCCAGATTTCCCACGCCTGCACCTTGCCGGCGTAGCGCCCGGCGAGAAAGCGCATCGTGCGCTGAAAGGCGGCGGTGTCCTCGGGCAGCGCGCCGGGGCGTGACGGCGCAGCCCAGGCGGGCGCTTTGACGACGCTAACTAGGACCTGGGCGCCACTGCTCGCCGCCGCGCCGATGATGTAATCGTACGGCGTGGTGTCATACTGACCTGGCGCCGGTTCCAGTTCACTCCACTGCAATTGCACGCGCACCCAGCCAAAACCGGCCTCCTGTACCTTTGCCATCGTGCGGCTATTCAGTTCCGCGCCGCCGGCGTTGCCGGCGAGGAAGACGTTGAAGCCGTACTGCAAGCCCTTTGTCTGCAACGGGGTGATCGCGAGCGGTGGAACTGCTGGCGTTGCCGCAACCGGGGCTGTCGTCGCTGACGGCGTAGCCGCCGAGGTCGGGGGCGTTGTCGGGCTGGCTGGCGGCGCGGTCGTTGGCCTCGACGTACTGGCTGAGGTGGACGAGCTGGCTGCCGGCGTGGCGAGCGCCGCGACAGACGTGGGTGAATTGACTGGGAGCGGAGCGGTAGTTGGTGTCGCACCACCACAACCGGCCAGCACCACGACGACGATCAGGAATCCGAGCCAGCCGAGTGCGCGTCGCTGCACTGTCGCCACCTTCTCCATCTACAGCATTATTAGACCAGCGCTGGTCTGGCCCTCGCTGGCCCACGCGCCACGGACAAACGCACCCACCTGGCCGCGCACCAGCGCGGCGATGATCGCAGGTGGCAGAAGCACTGCCGAATCGGAATCTGTTGGGGGCGCACTCAGCTACCGGGATGGTCGTGAGCGAACAGCGTCGCGAAATTGCCGTCGAATTCGTCCAGAAACTCGTGGATATCGAGCAAATCATCGGTGGTTACGGGATCGGCAGCGGGCGCGTGCTCGGCGGCCAGCGACCCACCACTGGCATCCTGCGCTGCGAGATCGTGGCCTTCGATGACCGCCGTGATAAAGCCCTGCGTATGGCAGCGTTCGCAGATGACAGTGACCATCCAGAGATGCTCACGATGGCCGACGATAGCGAAGTTCTCCAGGTGATAGCGCCGGCGGCAGGCGCCACAGCGCGACACGGCGGATAGAATCAGTCGTTTGACGCGTTCCTCGCGCTCGGTCTCGCCGGTCGGCTGGTCAAACTCATCGCCCATCATCGCTCAATCGTCCCTGTCAGTCCTCGCCTTTCTTACCCAGATCGTCAATATCCAGACTGTTGATGAAATCGCGGAAGACCGACAATTTTTCGTCGCTCGCCGGTGGCGAGGGCAAACCCTCGGCCTTCTCTGGCCCGGCCGTCTCTTCGTCTTCGGTCGCCGCCAGTTCGACACCGGCCCGATCCATCACGCTCTCAGCGACAAAGATCGGCACTTTGGCGCGTACGCCGAGCGCGATCGCATCGCTGGGCCGCGCGTCAACCGGCACCTGACGGCCATTGAGATCGATCACGATGCGGGCGTAGAAGATATCTTCACTGAGTTCAGTGACTTCAATCCGGTTCACCTGGCCGCCGAGATCGTGAATGATGGTCTTCAGGAGGTCGTAGGGCAAGGGGCGTTTCGCGGCAACACCCTGTAATTCCATCGCAATCGCTTCGGCCTCGAAGGGGCCGATCCAGATCGGCAGGTGCCGGTCGCCGCTGACCTCGCGCAGAAAGACAACACGCTGCTGGGTGACCAGGCTGACCCGGATGCTATCAACTACCGCTTCAATCATCGTCACCCGTCCTCCCTGCTCAGACAGTCGCGCAGCGCGTGCCACTGGTCCCTTGCGACGCGGTGTCACGCGACGATTGGCGGCGCGGTGGAACACCGGCTCGGCCAGGTTTGACCGGCATGGCGCCGCAGGAGTGTCCCCACGGTGGACGGTACAAGCCCATTGGCATTGTACTATCCGGCGCGCGGGCGGTGCAATCGAAGCGGGCGGGTTGCGGTTGCAGGTTACAGGTTTTTGCAGACCGGCTCCTGCGCTTGCCCGAGAAACCTGCAACTTGCGAACTTGTAACCTGCAATCCGCCTTCAGTGCTCCACCACGGTATACCGCTCGTGCGGAATGAAGCCGAACAGGCCAGGCGGCCAGTAGGCGAAAGTCGCTTTGCCGATCACGCTTGCGAGCTGGACGGCGTTGAAGACGTGCGAGTCGTTGCTGTTGTTGCGATTATCACCGAGCACAAAGATCGCCCCAGCCGGCACGGTATACTCGGTCGCGCCGCCATAACTCAGCGGGTAG
>DASUBC010000187.1:0-16417 GCA_035763465.1 Thermomicrobiales bacterium | reverse complement strand
GGATCGGGTGTCGGCGTCACCGGGGGCGCGTCAATCGCGTTCGGCACCATCTCCTTGACGCGCCGGCGAATACCCGGCCAGTCTTTGACACACACGTAGTCTATCTGATTCCCCTGATCATCGGGGAACGCACAGTCTTCGATGAGGTTCGGATCGGAGAGATCGTATCGCTTGATACTCTCGCGTGGGATTGACTGCCCCAGGCTCGCCAGGGCAGCGATCTGCTGCTGATTCAGATCGGTC
Organism: Thermomicrobiales bacterium; assembly: GCA_035763465.1. Taxonomy (GTDB): domain Bacteria; phylum Chloroflexota; class Chloroflexia; order Thermomicrobiales; family CADCWN01; genus DASUBC01. Next base: position 16,174 of record DASUBC010000187.1, on the reverse strand, counting down.
TTCACCGAATCGCTGAGAATACCCAGCAGACTCCAGAACTTCGTCACCAGATGCAGGTTGAGCGCCTGTTGCCGCAGCGCCAGAATCACTTCCTGTTGCCGGCGGGCGCGGCCAAAGTCGCTGTCCGGGTGCCGCGTGCGCGCGTAGATCAGCGCCTGGTCGCCGTCGAGGTGCTGAAAGCCGGCCGGGAAGTAGATGCTGGTATAGCCATTCGTTTCGGTCGGGTATTCGTCGTCTTTCAAGGGATAGGGCGGGTCAACGGTGACGCCGCCGAAGGTGTCCACAATCTTTACGAAGCCGTGAAAATCAACCTGCGCCCAGTAGGGCACGGCGATGCCGAAGTCTTGTTGCAGGGTGCGCTGGAGCAGCAGAATACCGCCCTGTATACCCCCATAATCGAGCTGTCCGTACACGAAGGCGGCGTTGAGTTTGTCCAGTCCATGATTGGGGATATTGACCCGCAGATCGCGCGGCAGCGACATCAGCCCGACGGTCTTATTCGCCGGGTCAACGCTGACCAGGATCATGGTATCAGTACGGCCGAAGTCCTCACCATCGCGCTGGTCTATACCGATCAGCAGGATATTGACACGCTCTTTCTTATCCCAGTTGGGCAGCGGTAGCGGCGTCGGCGCCGGTGCGCCTCCACTCGCGCCACCAGCGACGATGGTCGGCGCGGCCGGCGTCACGAAGATTTTGTTGACGCGGTACAGCACCGGCGCGGACGCCAGCAGGGAAATCACCAGCACCACCGGCAGTACCGCGAAGAGGTAGCCTAGCCGGGGCCGGCGCTCAGGCAGCGAACTCCCTGGCCGGGGCGCGTGGCGCGCGGGCCGAAATGGGCGCCGGTGCGTTCTCGGGCGATTGTTGGCAGATCGCGGTGGCGCGGTCCGCTCCTGATCATCACGCATTCGTCAGCCAGTAGGTTCCTGTCTCATGGCGGGCCGGCCGGGCAAGGTCCAACTCCTGCGCGCCAGCGTCGGGGAAAGAGTATACCCGATCGAGTCGTGAGTGCGTGAGTCGTGAGTCGTGAGTTGCTTCGGACGAGCACTGTGTCAGCAGACCAGCACGGTGCTGACCAGAACCCTTCTCACGCTCTCACGCTCTCACGCCTTCGTCCACCGAAACGCAGGCGCGCGGCGATAGTCGCGCAGGCTCATTGCCTGCTGATCACGCTGTGATAGCAGCGGCGCGGCGACCGGCCACTGGATCGCCAGGTCAGGATCGTTCCAGGCCACTGCTCCTTCCGCCTGGGGCGCGTAGTAGCCGGTGCATTTGTAGAGGACATCGGCGGTGTCTGACAGCACCACGAAGGCGTGACCAAAACCCACTGGTACGAACAGCTGCTTCATGTTCTCCGCCGTCAATTCGACCGCAACCCACTCGCCGAAGGTCGGGGCATCGGCGCGCAGGTCCACGGCGACATCGAGAATCGCCCCAGCCAGGCAGCGCACCAGCTTCGCCTGCGGCGCGGTCAGGTCTTGATAGTGAATCCCCCGGAGGACGTTGCGCGCGGACCGCGACAGGTTGTCTTGCACGAAAGGCTGCGCCAGCCCCTGCGCCGCGTAGAGCTGCTGGTGATAGAGTTCGATAAAGAACCCGCGCTCGTCGCGCACAAAGTCCGTCTCGACAATTACGACGCCATCCAATTTCGTTGGTTGAACGTGAATTTCCATGACGCTCCTATGCAAGTAGCAAGCGGCTGGTCGCGATCACTCTGGCGGCAAATCTGGCTCAGCCGCGCTATCAAGCTCCTGGCCGGTAAGCGCCGGCCAACCCTGGCGGCGCATCCAGGACGTGAACAAAGGCGCTATGCCAACCAGAATAACCGCGGCAACAAAGATGATGATGTCGAACGCAATCACGAGCCGGAGCGCGCCGGCAAAGCCAGGCCACCCCAGATGCAAAAGCAGGAAGAGCAGAAACTGTACGCCGATCGCCACCAGCGGCACCAGACCCCGCCGCTGGTGCGGCGTAACCCAGGCGATGAACGTCGCGCCTGCGGCTAGCGCCAGCGCCGAAGCATAGCCCCGGATCACGACGAGCTCGCGAAATGGCGGCGCGAGCGCGAAGGTCCAGGCAGCCAGCAGCGGCAATGGGAGTAAGGCCGTGCCGCTGAAGGATGGCGCATAGCGACCAATCGTCGCGACAACCGCCGCCGTGACCAGAAGCGCGGCGGCCAGCAGCAAGGCGGTGATAGCCAGGGGCACGACCACGACCGGATCGGGATCGCCATCAATCAGCGTGACAATCTGCCCATGCCAGACAGCGGCCGGCAAGAAGAGGCTCAGAATTGGCAATAGCGCAACGCCAGGCTGGGTCCAAGCTGGATAATTCACCTGATGCGCGGCCAGCGCGCCCAGGCCAAGCATGACGAGCAAGATGCCCAGCACCAGGCTGACCGGCACGCGCGGCAGGCGCGGTACGTTGACCGTGCAGAGCAAGAAGCCCAGCGCGCACACGAACGCCGGCAGCGCCGCCAGGAGGCCAAGCGGCCAGTGCTCCGCCCCAAAGGTCGGATTTGCCACCTCTTGCTGCTCGGTCACCGACACCTGCGGCGGGCGCGCCCCCTGGCCCGTGACCGGGTGCTCTGGCGCTGTCGTTTGTGAATCCATCACGTTCGTCATCATCTCATCGTGGCGGCTTGCTGCCGTTGATTCGTCCCTGCGGCCCGCCGTACGCCAGCAGGGGCACACCGCGCCCGGCGTTACACCGAAGCCAGCCTGGCAGCCAGCGGCAGTCACACGGCGAAGCCAGAGTATAGCGTGCTTGCGCCTGTGGCTGCATCTTTACGAGTCGGGCTGTCGGGCAGTGAGTTTGGGTCGGCACGGTGGCTGGCGGTGGGTGCGGTGGCGCAGAGGGCTACCCCGGATTGAAATCCGGGGCTACATGGCATGCGGCCACAAAGTCCCCCAATGGGGACTGGGGCTGGTCAACGTATGAGCTAACCGCCAACCCCGGTGGTGGCCGAAACCCAGTCTCCCGCAGGAGACTTTGTGGCCGCAGCCCTTAGGCGCAACACCTCAGCAGCACTGACAATAACCCACTGCCCAACCGAATTCGCCTACCCGACTTCACAACGCGCGCCGAAACTTTTCGCCTGCTGGCGCATTACTCATAACAGACCACCCGGCCGGTGGACGAGTGGACAGGAAAGCGGAGACGCACACGGCGATGACAGGTGTCGTTGCACGGCCAGGCGACGGCCATGACTGTTGACGCGCGCACGATTGCGGCTGTGCGCGCGGGCAACGCGGACGCATTCGAGGCGATCGTGGGCGAATATCAGCCCCGACTCTATCGCTTCCTCTTCGGCATGGTCGGCGACGCCGAACTCGCGCGCGATCTGACGCAAGATACCTTTCTCGCGGCTTATCGTGCGCTGCCGAAGACCAGTGAGGATTTGAACCTGACCGGCTGGCTCTTTCAAATCGCCCGTAATTGCGCGCGGTCGCACTGGCGCCGCCGCAAACTGGTCACCTGGCTGCCGTTTGGTCGGCAGCACGACGAGGACGACGATCCGATGCCCGGCGATGACGCGTACCCGGTGGCCGGTCCCGAAGACGCGGCGCTCGAACGGCAGGTCGTTGGCACGGCGTTGCGCCAGCTGCAAGCTACGGACCGCGAGTGCCTGCTGCTCTGCGCCGATGGGTTCAGTTATACGGAGATCGGTGACATTACTGGCCTGACCTTGCCGGCGGTGAAAGGACGAATATTCCGAGCGCGCCGCGATCTCCGCGCCATCCTGGAGCGTGGTGGCTGATGCGCGATCAGGCAGGAGCCTGCGCTGCCGACCATACTCGCTCGCCAGACGGGCTGCTGGCTGACCACTGCTTGCTTCGTAAGGACGCGACCGATGCCCAGGACACCTGAGTGTGACCAGATTGAAGAACTGCTCTCCGCGCTGCAAGATGGCGCGGTGACGCCCGCTGAGCAGGCGCGCGTCGAGCGGCACCTGGCGGATTGCGCCGACTGCCGCGCGAGCGCCGCCGCCTTCCAGCGCGTGGACGAGCGCCTGCGCCACTACCTCCAGCTGACACCGGTGCCGCCAATTGCCGCGCCGTGGCGGCAGGAGCGTCCCGGTTTCGCTGGCTGGCTCGCGCTGTTCGGTTCCGGGCGAGCGCGCGTCACCCTCGCCGGCGTGACCACGGTGCTGATCCTGGTGGTCGCGGCGCGCTTGCTGACCGGCGGGCCGGGCGGTAAGACGACGGAATCCGCGACGGACAACGGCGCGGCGCCACAGATTCTCAGCGCGACCGCTGCTGCTGGCGCCGCTGTTCCCGCGAGCGGGTCCGGTGCGGCCAGCGCGCAGCCAACCGCCGTGGCGGGGCTGGCGGCGAATGCGCCCGCCGGCAAGGCGGCCAGTGGGGCGAGCGACACGCCGACCCAGGCGCCGCCGCCACGCGCCGCCGCCGGGGTTGCTCCGGCAGCCAGCCCTAATGCCCGGTCGAACGCGCCGGCGGCAGCGGCGGGCGCGGCGCCGGCAGCCAGTCCGGCCTTCAGCGCTGCCACCATCAACCTGGCCCAGCGTTATAACCTGGCGAGCGCGGCCAGCCTCATCCTGCACACCGCCGCGACTGCGGACATGCCGCTGTCAGCCGACCAGCAGGCGGCGGTCGTCCGGGCGCTCGACGCGCCAGTCGCGTCACGCGCCGCCACGCCGCCGGCAGGCGGCACGACCGAGCTCCACTTCGCCTTCGCGGGCGGCCAGGAAGTCGTCCTGACCTACGAACCGCTCACCGATACCTTGCGGTTACCGGACGGCAGCGCCTTCGCCGCCCCGCCTACCCTCGCGGCTGTGCTGATGACAATCGAAGCGCCGCGCTAGTGTGGTGCGACTATACTGGCGCGACGCTGGCATAGACCATGCGGCTAGACAAGTTTAATGAGTGGAATCCGGCCAACCCTAGCGACAAAGGATGACCAATGCGACATTCCGGTCAACAGAAACAGATGAAAGTGTGCATCTTCCAGGGATGGGAAGATGACGACAATCCAGAGATTATCGCGACGTTCTATACCGACCCCGCCGGCAATGTTCACGTAGATAACGAGGCGTTTTACGACACTGTGCGCGGCATCGTCAGCCCGACAACCGGGCGCGAGACCGACGGCCACGATGGCGTCACCTTTCTCCATGCCCTGAAGAATTACTTTCCCGGCCCGCAAATCTGGGCGGGCGAAGTGGTGCCGCTCTACCCGGAGGACGACGCGCCAACCGGGTGAGGGCCATCCCCTATTCCGCGTTCCGCGTTCGGGTGAGGGGCGTCACCAGGCGGTGAACAGCCCGCTCGACTTGCTGATATGCAGCGCGCCACCCCGTGCCGTCAGTTCTTGCGCTACGGTCGCGGCGATCCGCGCCTGGTCGGCTGCGGCGTAGCGCAATCCCGATTCCAGATAGGCGACCAGCGGCGCGGCCTCGGTGACGGCGAGACCATCGTCATAGCGGTCGAGCGTGACCTGGGCGAAAACCTGGGCCAGTTCCGCCGCGCCGCTTTCGAGGGTGAAGTGATTGGCCGGACGCGCTAATGGCGGCAGGCCAGCTTGCGTCAGCAACTCGTCCAGTTCACGCAGATGTCCTTCACCATTCGTGGCTGCGTAGAAGCGCCCATCGGGCCGTAGCACGCGCCGGATTTCGGCGAGCGCGCGAGGACGATCGGGCACATGGTAGAGCATGTGGTTGGCGATGATGGCGTCGCAGCTGGCGTCGGCGAACGGCAGCGCCTGCGCGTCAAGGTTGACATAGGCGAACTCCGGCGTACTCGACGCCACCAGAGTAGCGTCGCGCACTCCCTGGCGCGCTTCGCGCACCATACCCGGTGAATAATCGGCCAGCATGACCTTCCAGGCGGGCGCCAGACGGTCGGCATTCTCCAGCCAGAGTTTGCCCGGCCCACAGCCCAGTTCCAGCACGCGGCATTGCCCCGGCAAAGTCAGGTGGTCGAAGACCCAACGCTGCCAGGGGCACTGATTGACGCTGAAACGCTCGTGCAGCGTCATCCGCGCGCGGAGGTTCGCCGCATCATGATATTGCTCGGCGCGCAGATAGCGCTGATCGGTCATCCTAGAGAACACCTGCCCCTCCTGACATCGAAGTGCGTGAGTCGTGAGGGCGTGAGTCGTGAAATCGTCAGGATGGTGTTGCCCCAGCAGGCAAGCACTGTGCCGTTCTGAATCTGCTCACGCACTCACGCCCTCACGACTCACGCACTCACAGCGCCCGCGCCACCGTCACCAGTCCGATCCACAACGCGCCGGCCGCCTTCATGGTTGCGGCGCACTCGTTCGCGGTCGCGCCGGTCGTCATGACATCGTCCACCAGCAACACCCTCTGGCCGATCAGCGCTTCACCTCGCCAGGCAAACGCCCCGCGCACGTTCTCCTGGCGGGCCGCGCGATCAAGTCCGACCTGAGGTGGCGTGGCGCGCACCCGGACCAGGCCGGTGTCGAGCGGCCAGCCGTTCGCCCGCGTCAGCACACGCGCCAGTTCGGCGGCCTGGTTGTAGCCGCGCTCCCGCTGGCGCGCGGCGCTCAACGGCACCGGCGCCACGCGCGGTGGGTTGTCGCCAGCAGGCGCCTGGAGAAGCAGCGGCGCCAGGAGTGCGGCGAGCGACTCGGCGCGGGCCTGTTCGCCAGCATACTTGAAACGATGGATCGCCTTGCGGATCGCGCCGCTATGGGGATAGGCGGCGCGTGCCCAGTCGAGCGCCGGCAGGTCACCCTGCTGGCAAAAGCGACAACGCCACTGTCCGTCCGGCAGTGGTCGGCCGCAGTGCTGGCACCAGGGTGGCGCCAGCGGCATGAGTTGACTGAGACAGGAATGGCAGAACCAGCCGCCACGCCGGCCACAGCCGGCGCAGCGCGGCGGAAAGACGAGGTCAAGCAGCGCCCGGCGCGTGTGCCGGAGCAGCGTCATCGGCGAAGGCGACGAGTTCGAGGTAGTCATCAGCATGCGTGTCGCTTCGCACCAGTGCGCCCGCCGGCAATTCGACCACATAGCGCACCTGGCGCGCGAAGGGACCGAAACGCCAGGGCCGTAGCGCGTGCGCTGTCCGCACCACCCGGCCATCGGCGGCCACGAAGGCTACGTCAATCGGAAACGCCATGAACCAGGTATGAATACTTGAACAGGGATTGATGACCAACCCACCGCCTTCCGGCAGTCCGCGCCGGCCCAGCAAGCCCTTGCCACGCGCCCACCAGGAACGCGCCACACCCGCCTGTTCAGCCAGCACGGTGCCCCGGCTGCGGTTAACAACGCGCGTCATTGTACTCGCTGTACTCGCCATAGCGTCGTCTATTTCGCGAAGGTATTGACCACGGTCGGAATCGCCGGGCCGAGAATGATGACGTACATCGCCGGGAAGATCAGGAAGACCATCGGGAAGAGCATCTTGATCGGCGCCTTCTGCGCCAGTTCCTCGGCGCGCTGGCGGCGGCGCACGCGCATCTGTTGCGACTGCACACGCAGCACCTGGGTAATGCTGACCCCGAGCTGGTCGGCCTGGATAATTGAGGAGATGAAGACGCGCAGGTCGTCCACACCGCAGCGTATGGAGAGCTCGCGCAGCGCCTCGCGCCGAGCCTTGCCAATCCGCATATCCTGCAAGAGACGGCGGAACTCGCGACTCAGTTCGTTATCCCACTTTTCCGCGACGCGCTGCAAGGCCGGGTCGAAGCCCAGGCCAGCTTCGACGCTGATCGTCAGCAGGTCAATCGCGTCCGGTAATGCCTTCTGAATCTCCTTCTTGCGCCGCCGAATCTTTGACCCCAACCACAGGCCAGGAATAAGGTAGCCGACCACGCCCAGCACGCCAGGAAAGAGCACGATACCCGGAATCGGTACCCCGAGCACCTTCACGGTGCGCAATACAGACCCGGTAAAGATGACGATGAAGAGCGCTGAACCGCCCAACAGGAACGCCGTCGCGCCGCGCATACCCATGAACTCGACCGGCCCCAACCCGTTCGGGCTGCCAGCCTCCATCAGCGCGATCCGCAGCCGCTCCATATTCTGCTTAGGTGTCAGGCGCGCGATACGCCGCATCCAGGTCGCCGCGAGCGGTCGCAGCACGCGATCGGCAAATGAACGCTGCAATTCCAATTCTTCGAGCGGGACCGGGCGCTCGGCAAACGCCGCCAGGCGGTCCTCAATCGAGACTTCTTTCGCTGGGCGCCGCACGCCGATGGCGATCAGCGCGAGCGCCATTCCCGTCATCAGCAGGATGAGCAGTGGCACAACGATTGTCATAGTTCCCGCACCGTTCGCTCCGCTGGCATGCCAGCCCAGGGCCACGTCCTACCGCATGGCCGTCGCATGGTTAGACTTCGATTGCCGTAATCTTCTTCATAATAAAGAATCCGGCGACAATCATGATGGCGCTGCCAATCGGCATACAGACCCAGGGAATGACAAACATCTTCGAGACATAGCCTGGGCTGACCAGGAACAGCACAATCCCCAGCACGACCGGCAAGGCGCTGATAATGTAGCCCGAGATGGTCTGCTGGGCCGTCAGGACGCCAATTTCACCCTTGATGCGGACTCGTTCACGGATGGTATGACCGATGACGTCGAGAATCTGGGCCAGGTTGCCACCTACTTCGTACTGAATATTGATCGCCGAGATCAGCAGATCGAGATCGTCGCTCTGAATACGCCGCAGCAGGTGGGCCATCGCCTCCTGGTGGCTAATTCCCAGCCCCACTTCATGGACGACCCGCCGGAACTCATCGGAAATTGGCGGTGGGCACTCCTTCGACACCATCTCCATCGTCTGGAGGAGGCTATAGCCGGCGCGCAGCGAATTCGCCATCAATGTAATGGTATCGCCCAGCTGGTTAACAAACGCCTTGACCCGCCGGCGAATCCGAATCGAGAGATAGATGCTCGGGGCAAAGAATCCCAGTACACCGCCGGCCAGGCCAATCAAGAGCGTCAGGCCAGCCACGAGCTGACCCAGCACAACCCCAACAACGAAGCCGACGAGAACAAGACAGAGCCGGATGATCAACCACTCGCCTACCGTCAAGCGCAGATCAGCGCGGGCCAGATTGACGCGAATATTGCCGGTGAAGCTCTTCTGAGCGACCGCCTGCTCCACCGCCTGCGCCAGCCGCCCCGGCGTCCGCCGGCTCCGGCCCTCATCAGCCTGGGACGGTACATAGTCACGCCCACCGTAGCGCTCCAGGCGCTCCTCCAGGTCTTCCGAGGCGCCCTGGCGCGACACGGTCATCCCGAAGCCAATCAAGGCGATTGCGGCCGCGACCGCGATGACAATCGTCACAGCGCCCAGCAGCGTAGCGCCCATTCCGCCCTCCCGCGAAATCGAGAGTAGCGAGTAGCGAGTAGCGAGTGGTTCCGGTCAGCGCCGCGCCTGACTGCTAGTGCGACGCTGATTCAGAACGACTCACGACTCACGACTCACGACTCACAACTAGAAAAACCGATCCATCGAGCCGAAAATATTCGGCGGCAGATATATATTGGCGACTTCAAACTTCTCGATGAACTTCGGCCGGATGCCGGTCGGCTTCATCCGCCCGACAATCTTGCCGTTCTCGATGCCGGTCTGTTCGAAGACGAAGATGTCTTGCATCACGATGACGTCGCCCTCCATGCCCTGCACCTCAGTCACGGCGACGATCCGGCGCGAGCCATCTTTCAGGCGGGCTTGCTGGACGATGAGATCGATGGCAGCAGCGATCTGTTCACGAATCGCGCGCACCGGCAGGTCAACGCCAGCCATCAGGCACATCGTTTCGAGACGGGAGAGCGTATCGCGCGGTGCGTTGGCATGGGCCGTCGTCATCGAACCGTCATGACCGGTATTCATGGCCTGGAGCATATCCAGCGCCTCGCCGCCACGGCACTCCCCGACGACAATCCGCTCGGGCCGCATACGGAGCGAGTTGATCACCAGATCGCGAATCGTAATCTCGCCCCGGCCTTCGATGTTCGGTGGCCGCGATTCGAGTGTGACGACGTGCTCCTGTCGCAGCTGGAGTTCGGCGGCGTTCTCAATCGTAATAATCCGCTCGTCCTCGGGAATAAAGGAGGAGAGCACATTCAGCGTCGTCGTCTTTCCAGAACCAGTGCCCCCTGAAACGACGACATTCAGGCGCGCTTCGACGCACGCCTTCAAGAAGGTCACCATCTCCGGCGTGATCGTGCCGAAGCGCACCAGGTCGTCAATCGTCAGCGGGTCTTTCGCGAACTTCCGGATGGTCAGCACCGGCCCGACCAGCGAGATCGGCGGAATGACCGCGTTGATACGGGAGCCGTCGGGCAGGCGGGCATCAACGGTCGGTGAACTCTCGTCAATGCGCCGGCCCAGCGGTGAGACGATGCGGTCAATGACGCGCATGACGTGCTCATCATCGGAGAAGAGCACGTCGGTCAACTCAAGTTTGCCCCGGCGCTCCACGTAGACCTGCTTCGGACCGTTGACCATGATTTCAGAAATGGTGTCGTCTTTCAGCAGCGGTTCGATCGGACCAAAGCCCAGAATCTCCGCGGCGATCGCTTCAAAGAGGCGCAGGCGTTCGACGCGCGTCAGCACGATCGCTTCTTGTTCGAGCACCTTGTTGAAGGTGTCCTCGACCGTCCGCCGCACCTCTTCGGCATTACTCAGGTCCATGCGGGGATCGAGTTCGGCGATCAACCGGTTTTGTACACGCGTCTTGAGCTCGGTGAAGGAGTCGTTGCGCTCGCGGGCGCCGAGATTGCCCGAAGTAGCGCCGAGCGGCGGGCGCTTGAGGCCGGACGTCGTCATCAAACTACCGCTCTGCGGTTTCACTGCTGGCGCGGCCGGCGGCGCAAAGACGCTACTGGCAGGCGCCGGCGTCACGGGACCGGTCGCCGGCCCACTGCCGTTCGGCTGCGGGTTATTCAGCCGTCGCATCAAGGACATCGCCCGCTCCTCCTCTGAGTCTCGCCTGGGACATACGCAGCGGCTTGCACAGTCCGGTCACACCGCAGGAATGATCAGCTCGCCCTACCGGCAGGCGCTTACTAGCCTTCAGCGCCCGCGATCGCTGGCTTGGCCGGTGCGGCGCCACGATTACGCCGGAATAGGCCCATACCGCGCCGGCGCTCCGGCTCCTCTTCGGCCGGCACCAGGCCATCGGTGACAAAACTCGCCAGGCTGGTGATCGCCCGGCCATACTTACTCTCTGGATCACTCAGCGCGATCGGCACACCTTCATTGATGCTTCGCAGCACCAGCGCGGCTTCGTCAGGTATCCGGCCCTTAACGCGTCCCTTCAGATTCGCCTCGATATCTTCGGCCGTAATCTGTGACACCGCATCGTAGCGATTAAGCACCAGACTGGTCTTCTCGCTCGGATAACCAAGCAATTCGGCGACTTCCAGGTACTGCTTACCGGCCTTGATCGCTGTCATTTCGGTTGTCAGCACCACGAGCACCTGATCGGCCAGGTCGAGCAAGACCAGCTGGGTTTCGTCGAACGAGGGCCGGGTATCAATGAAGATGAAATCAAACATCGCGCTGATCTGCGAGACGATGGTTCGCAGTTGATCGGGCGTCACCGTCTCCGCGTCTTGCGCTGACGGCGGGGCCAGCAACACCTTGACCCCCGACGAATGCGTCGCCAGCACCTCCGAGACGAAGTCAACATCGAGATGGCTGACGTTGCTCGCCAGGTCACAGATCGTCTTGGCGGACGTCAGATTGAGCGCGACACCGGCATCCCCGAATGGCAGATTGCCGTCAATCAGCAAGACCCGTTTTTCCGTCGCGAGCCTGGTGGCTACCGCCAGGTTCGCGGTCAAGGTGGTCCGTCCCACGCCCCCTTTGGGGCTGAAGAGCGTGACCACCTTGGCCCGCGCGGCCAGTTCACCAGACCCAAGATTCCCGGTGCCGGTCAGGACCGCCGTCGCCGCGCTGATCTGGGCTCGGCTCGTCTGCACGCTCTGGAACGCGCCGCGAATTGCGGTTGTCAGCTCTTCCAACCCGTAGGGCTTGAAGAGGTAATCGCGTGCGCCGGCTTGCAGTGACCGCCGCAACGTCTCGGTATCCGACTGCACCGAGCTCATAATCACGGCGATATCCGGGAACTGCCCCGTGATAATCTGGGTCGCCGCGATCCCATCCATCTCCGGCATGGACACATCCATGAGGATGATGTCCGGATGGAGTTTGCGGGCCAGGTCAATCGCTTCGCGGCCCGTACCGCCCTGGCCCACGACCTGAACCTCATTCGCGAACTGAAGGAGTTTCTGAACGTTATCCCGCGCTTCCGGGACATCATCCACGATCAGAACGCGAATCCTGGCTCCGCCAGCAATGCTCATGGTTGCTTCTCACCTGGCATACGCACCGACTTCGGCGCGGGCAGTTGATAGTTCGTCACCAGTAGATCATACGTGATTCCGCTCGTGTTCGCCTTCTCGTGGTCATCCTTGGCCCGGACCGCGAACGTGAACGACGCGCCATTGTCGAGGATGAACTTCATGACTTCGGCTTGCTCGTCGGTCATTTGCAGCACGACCAGCACCTGATTGGCCGCCGCCGTCGCCTGCTGTTGCTGCTGCTGCTGTTGCTGCTGCGTCTGCGCTGTCGGGGCGCCGACCACACGCAAGACCTTCAGGTCTTGCAGCACTACCTTCGCCAGCGGATCGCCCTTCTTGTCGGGATTTTCGATCTTGAACCGCGAGCCAGCTTCACCCGGATAGGGATAGGCCGCAGGATCGCTTGGCGGCGAGACCGGGAGGGCCGCCTGCACCGTAGTCTGATCCGCCGCCGTACCGGTGTCAAGTTCCAACGGCTTCGAGGGCAACACGTAGAGCAGATTCACCTTGACGGAGAAGACCACGTCAACGTAATCCTGCTCACGGAGCAGACCGCCGGCGAGTTGGAGCTGATCCACCGGCACGGTGACGGCGCGCATGCCCTTCTCAATGTCATTCGTCAGGCCCGATACTTCGAGGTCAGTCCGCTTGATCCGCTGCCCTTTGACCAGGCCCGCCTTCGGCGCCTGCCCAATCACTTCGGACTTGGAGAAGATCTCGCCACCAGTCAGGAGGTCTTTGTCTACGGTTTCATCGGTAAGGTCGGCTTCCTGAATGATCTGATGCGGCGCGATGGGCTTGGCCGCCACCACGACGTGGACCGGCGCGGGCGCCTTTTCGACGGCTTTACTCTGGTTGGTGTTCCTGAACATCAGGAACGCCAGCGCGACGGCCAGACAGGCCAGCCCCACGCCCAACACAATGAAGAGACGACCGTTTTTTCGCATCTGCTGGCCCCTCCTGCTCCCGGGTCTGGTGTTCCGCGCACGCGGACATCCGCCTGTCGCGCCAGTGTCAGCGTAGCCACGAGGCTGCTGCCGCTGGTTTGCGTTTCGCTAACCTATGACCATTCTAGGGGGGGCGATTCAGAAGCAACAATAGTCCAATGGTCCCAGGTTCCGGGAGCCAATCAGTGTTTTTTGGCGCACGTTGGGGGGACCAGGCAAGAGTGTAATGTGAATTTTCCTTGCTATACCAGGCAAAACAACCCGCTTGCCGATTAATGGCAGCCAAGACGAGTGGGATAGTACTATGGTCTTGTGGCGCCACCTGCCCCAGGCGGCAGCAGGCAACGTACGATCAGGAGGCAGGGATGACTGCTCATCCTCAGGAGCAGGACGTGACACGGGAGCGGCAGGTGGTCGCGTCCCTGCTGTACGGCAGCGACCGCACGCCCCAGATTGTCGCGGTCGAGGCGAGTGGACCAGCGACGATGCGGCTCTACCGGCGCACGGCTGCGGAACAGCTCGTCACCGAGACCGCGCCGTTTACCCCCTGGCTCATCCTCCCCCACGAACCAGCCTGGCCGCAGTTGCGTGGCCGCTGGGAAGCAGCGCGGCTCCACGGCGACGCCTACTATCGCTGGCTGGTGCGCCTGCGTGATTGGCCGACGTTTCTGGCAGCGCGTGAGCTGCTTGAAGGCGCACAACAGGACTGGTTAGGCTTTCGTGCGCCAGTGGAGCAATATCTCGCCCTCAGCGGTCAGACGCTCTTCAAGGGTTTGGAATATGCGGACCTTGTGCGCCTGCAACTCGACATCGAGACGACCACGCTCGATCCACACGCCACGGACGCGCGGATCATCCTCGTCACGGTGAGCAGCAACCGCAGCTATGAGGCGGCACTGACCGGGGACGAACCGACAATTTTCGCCCAACTGCGTGAGGCGATTATCGCGGTAGACCCAGACATTATCGAGGGACACAATATCTTTAACTTTGACTTGCCCTATCTCCGCGCGCGTGCCGAGGCGCATCATGTCCCGCTCAACTGGGGGCGGGATGGTTCCACGCTCGCCGCAGGCAAACAGCAGCGCTTCAAAGTCCTCGCGCGGAGTGTCCCATTCACACCACACTACATTTATGGACGGCATATTCTCGACACATATCAGCAAATCCAGCGTTATGACGGCGCTGGCGCGCTGACCAGTTATGGACTGAAAGAGACGATTGCCGCGCTCGGTCTGACGCGCGAGAACCGCACGTTTGTCGCTGGCACAGAGCTCGCCGCCACCTGGGAACACGATCGCGAGCAGGTCATTCGTTATGCGCTCGACGATGTGCGCGATGTCGCAACCCTGAGTGAACTGACGGCACCGACGGAGTTCTACCAGACGCAAATGCTTCCACGCACCTTTCAACGCGTGGCCACAGGCGGCACGGGTGGCAAAGTGGACGCGCTGTTGATTCGTGCCTACCTTGAGGCCAACACCGCGTTGCCGCGCCCCGCGCCCGCACAACCCTATCCAGGTGGCTTTAGTGAGGTGCGCGAGGTGGGAATCTTCCGCCCCATTATTAAGTGCGATGTGGAAAGCCTCTATCCAGCAATCATGCTTACTGAGCAGATCGGCCCGGCGAGCGACCAACTTGGTGTGGTGCTGCCGCTCTTACGAGAACTCACCACCAGACGTCTGGACGCGAAAGTCCGCGAACGCACCAGTAGCGGGCGGGAACGCGCCCTCTGGCATGGTTTGCAATTATCCTTCAAAGTGTTGATCAACTCGTTCTATGGCTATCTTGGCTTCAGCCAGGCGCACTTCAATGATTACGCGGCAGCGGAGCGGGTCACGTTGCGTGGTCAGGAGCTGATCAAGCAGGTCGTTGCGGCGCTGGAACGAACCGGCGCGCGAGCGATCGAGATTGATACCGATGGGGTGTATTTTGTCCCACCGGCCGCCATCACCAGCCAGGCCGGTGAAGAAGCGTACGTTGCAGAAATCGGCCGGACCTTACCACTCGGTATCAATCTGGCCTTTGATGGCCGCTTTGCAGGGATGATTTCCCTCAAGACGAAGAATTATGTCCTCAAAGGATATGATGGCGCACTGACGATGCATGGCAGTAGCCTACGCAGCCGGCGCGAGGAGCCATACCTGCGCCAGTTTCTTTACGATGCCGCTGACTTATTCAGTGAAGGCTCTCGCGATGACGTGCGTGCGCTCTATTTTGCGACAGCACGCCGCCTCCAGAGCCATGCGCTTGCGCCCCGTGATTTCTGTCGCTGGGAAACGATCACCGAGAATACCTTTACCAGCGAGGCGAATCGCCGGCTTGCCGAGGTCGCGCAGGGGCAACGCATTGGCGAGCGACTGGAGGTCTACCAGCGCGCCGACGGTACACTCGGTTTGATTGAGCAGTGGCAGCAAGACGAAGACGTCACGTATTTACTACGGCGCTTACGCGATGTTGCCGCGCGCTTTGCCGACCTCTACAACGATCCGGCCGACTTTGCCTACGCATTTCCACTGCTCAAAGCGCATAGCGACCTTGACGCGCAGGAAGCGCGGACGCCGACCAAGCAACTCACGCTCTTTGCCGAGTAGCGCCGACAAAGCACAACGTCCGGTCTCCAAGACCTTGGAGACCGGACGTGCGATCGTTGGTAGCGGGGGGGGGATTCGAACCCCCGGCCTTCGGGTTATGAGCCCGACGAGCTGCCGCTGCTCCACCCCGCGCTGTGGTGTAGGGGGCCGGGGCGCGCCCGGCGTGGTGGGTGGTGGGTGGTGGTGGGGGGGGGTGGGCCGCCCGCGACGGCCCCGTCTCCCACGGCGTGGAAGCCGCAGTACCCGGCGGCGCTGGCGCGGGGCACGACCGGGTTCGGGATGGGTCCGGGTGGGACCACGCCGCCCACGGTCACGGGCGG
>DASUBC010000186.1:0-14984 GCA_035763465.1 Thermomicrobiales bacterium | reverse complement strand
GGCGATCAGCCAGGCGGCGGGGGCGCAGGCGGCGGTGTCGGCGGGGGTGGCGCGGGCGATGGGGGAGATTGCGGCGGTGACGGCGGGGACGACGGCGGGGACGGCGCAGGCGGCGACGCGGGTGGCGGGGCTGGCGCAGTTAGCCACGGACCTGCGCCACTCCGTCGCCACCTTCCGCCTGCCCGCTGGCGAATACGTTGAGCCGCCGGCCGAACCTGATTGGACCGGCAATGGCGCTGCCGCCACTCGTCCGCAGCCGGCTGAGTACGCTGGTGCGAGGTAATACGGTGTGCGCCGGAACATTACGCTGGCCCGGCGCACAATTCGCCACGAATGGCGACTAACTGGTGTACTGACGCGGCGTTATGAGCGTGCGACGCCATACGCGGTACGGTGATGGTTACCGGGAGGATACGATGTCCGGCACGACTGGTGGAGACGAGCTCGCGCTGCTGGTCGCGAGTTTCGTCGAAGAAGTAAAGCCCTTCTTTGCCGGCATCCGGCGCGGCGTCGCCGGCATCTTTGCCCTGCCGCGCGACGGACACGCGATCACCGCCGCGCGTGGTTCACTCAGCACAATCGCCGCGTCAGCCACCGTGCTCGATCTTCCTGCCGCCCGGCAACTGGCCGAACTCGCGCAATTGCTCGACGAGGCGTTCCGCGCGGCGGAGCGCGGGGGCGTGCCGGACGAATCACGCGCGCCGATGCTGCTGATGGTGGACGAGCTGGAAGACCAGCTGGATAGTCTGCTGGACAGCGATGAGCGCGACCGGGGACGCGCGCGACTCGACCACTGCTACCGCTTGCTGGAGCAGGTGCTGCATACGGTTGAAGAGGCGGAAAGCGCCCCACTGCCCGCACTCGAAATTGACCTCGACGACCTGCTGTTGACGCTGCAACCAGTCGCGCCCGCCCTACCGGCTCCGCCGGTGCCCGAGCCATCTCCCACGCCTGAGCCGGTCGTGCCCGCGCCAGCGTCCGAACAGGCCGATCTGGTATTGCTAGCCGAGGAAGAAGTTGCGCCGATCGAATGGGGTGAGAAAGAGGCGCGTCTCTGGGAGAAAGGCGGCTGGGACGAGAGCCGGGCTGCCTATGGCAATACGGGCTGGATCTTCCTTGACGAGGACGAAACTGGCCCCCTGGCCGCCAATGTCGCCGCCGAGGATGTCGTTATCGCGACTGCCGATGCCACAAGCGCCCCGCTGGTTGCGCCCGATCCAGCGCCAGAGGAGGATCGGCTGATCGCGCAGGCTCCGCTAACAGACGAAGTTGTGCCCGCCACGTCAGCGCCGGTCGTTGAGTCGGTCGAGACGCTGGCCGATGTCGCGCCGCTTGCCGCTATGGAGCAAGCGACTGCCGCCACGCCGATCCAGCGCCTTGAGTACGGCCAGCTGGAAGAGGCCACGCTGCTCGCACTCGATCGCGCCGAACGCGAGACGTATCTGGCGCTCGATCGTCCGGCGCAAGCCGCCTATCTCGCCGACCGGCTGCACGAGATGCACGAATTTGCCAGCGAGATTGGTCTGACCGTCATGCCGCGCGCCGATGCTCAGGGGGCTGAACCAGCCGCCCAGCCGAATCCGGCGCTCACCGCCGCTATGCTGGCGAATTCGCTTGACCTGCCGGCCGACCGTTCCGCGCCGGAGCCGGTAGTTGCGTTGCCGGAAGCCGAATTGACCAGCGCGCTTCCGCGCGTTGTGGCGGAGAGCGACCCGGCGGATCTGCCCGTCCACGAGGAAGCGCTTCCTGTGCTGGCTGGCCTGGACGAGAGCGTCCCGGCGCCGGCCGTCAATGCGGATGATTTGGTCATTATGGCTGGCGAGCCTGCCGCTGTACTGGCTGACGTTCTGCCAGTGCTGGAGCACAACACGATTGAGGCTGGTGCTGATGAAGCGGATATTGAGGCAGAGAGCGCCGCTGCCGAGGACGAGGACGGGTTCCTCGATAGCCTGCTTGACGATGCGCCATCGGCGCCTGAGTACGAGCAAAGTGCAGACGTCGGCGCCGGCGAGGTGGATGAGAACGAAGGTGCGGCCGATTTCGCCGCGCTGCCGGACGTCGATCCCGCGATTGAAGCAGCCTTCGCGCAGCTGAACGATGCCGATCTGGCGACGTTCCTCACGCTCGATGGCGAGGCCGCGCTGGCCTTCTTGCAGAACCGGGGCGCGGGTGAGACCGCGCCGTCCGACGCCTTGCTGCCAGCGGGCGCGGCAGATACCCTGGTTGACGCTTCGCCACCCGCAATGGCGGAAGAGGACTTCGTCGTCACCGCTGACGATGCTTCCGTGTCGCTAACCGAGGACACGAATCTCGATCTCGACCCCGAGATCCTGGAAGTCTTCCTGCAAGAAGCCCAGGAATTGCTGGCCGAGTGGGCCGCTACGAGCGCCCGGTTGCGCCGTGCGCCCGCCGATCAGTCCACGCTCGCCGATCTGCGGCGGGTCGCGCACACCTTGAAGGGCGCGGCCAACATGATGGGCTTTGTCGCGCTGGCCGACTGCGGCCGGATGGTCGAAGCATTGCTCGACCTGCACGAGGAACAGCAGATCGCGCCCGCGCCGGCCGTGCTCGACTTCGTGGAGCACAGTTACGCGCTGGTTCAGGCGTTGAGCGCCGATATCAGTGTCAACCCCACCGAATTCGCGGAAGACCGGGAAGCCCTCGCCAGCGTCTATGCCGCGCTCATGGCTGGTGTCCAGTCCGGCGCGCTGGCGGCTGCGCCAAGCGCGCCGCTGGCAATACCCGCGCCGCCGCCCGCGCTGGTCGCCGGGCCAGCGCCGGAGGACGAACTCGAAGCGGCCGACGACGAATTGACCGAGGTATTCACGCAGGAGGCCGAAGACCACCTGGCCGGCTATAACCGGGCGCTCGTCGCGCTCGACCGCCGTCCCGACGATAGCGCGCAACTGGCCGAAGCGAAGCGCGTCGTCCACACGCTCAAGGGCGCGGCGGCGGCGCTCGGCTATCCGGTGACGGCCGGGCTATGCCACAGCCTGGAAGACCTCTTTGAATCGCTCGACGAACGCGGCAGCGCGCCGTCACGCGAACTCCTGACCCTCTGCTTTGAGTCAGGCGAAGTGCTGGAGGGGCTGATCGCCGGCATCGCCGCCGGCCGTGGTGAAGACGCCGGACCTGCCGAGGCGCTCCGGGCGCGGTACGCCGCCTTCCTCGGCGGCGAAAGGGCGGCGCCTGCGCTCGTGGCGCTGCCGGATACTGGCGAACCGTCCGCCGAAGCGCCAGCGCCCACGAGCGCGCCGCGCAGTGTGCGCGTGGACATCGCGCATCTCGACAACCTGCTCAACCTCGTCGGCGAGCTGGTCATCAACCGCACCAGCCAGGAACAATACCTGGAGCGCCTGGGCCGGACTGTCTCGGAACTCTTACTGAGCGTAGACCGCCTCCGCCGCGTCGGCTTTCAGCTGGAGAGCCGCTACGAAGTCGCCGAATTGCTGCGCGGCGAGCAGCAGCGCGGCGGCGCGACTGCGCCGCGCCAGGAAGCCGGCGTATTGCGGCCCTTCGCGGCGCCGGAGCAGGGTGGTCGGGTCGCCGACGAGTTCGACGACCTCGAGATGGACCGCTATACCGAACTTCATCAGATCTCGCGCGAACTGGTCGAAATCGCCGCCGACATCAACGCCGCCGGCGGCGAACTGGACGGCCTGCACGATAACATCGAGCAGACGCTGACGCGGCAAGGGCGCATCGCCACCGATCTGCAAGACCGGATGATGGAAGTCCGCCTGGTGCCCGTCAGCACCATCGCGTCGCGCCTCTACCGCGCCGTGCGCGGCGTGGCCGCGCGGCGTGGCCGCGCCACCGAACTGGTGGTCGAAGGCGAGAAGACCGAGATTGACAAGATTCTGCTGGAAGAACTGACCGACCCGCTGCTGCACCTGGTGCGAAACGCCGCCGACCACGGCATTGAATCGCCCGAGGAGCGTGCGGCGCGCGGCAAGCCCGCTATCGGCGTCGTCCGGCTCAGCGCCGCCCGCGAAGGCAACGAGGCCGTCATTCGCGTCAGCGACGACGGCGGCGGTATTGACGTTGACGCCGTGATCGAAAAAGCGGTTGCGCGTGGCATCATCCGCTCACGCGAAGCGATCAACCGCGACGCCGCGCTTGACCTGATCTTTCTGCCCGGCTTCAGCACCAGCGCCACGGTCAGCGACATCTCCGGGCGCGGCGTTGGACTGGACGTCGTCCGCACCAACGTCACCCGGCTGAAAGGCACGCTCGACGTCGTCTCGACGCCGGGCGTTGGCACCACCTTCACCATCCGCCTGCCAATCATGCTCGCGGTGACGCGCGCCCTCCTGGTGCGCTCCGGCGCGCAGACCTTCGCGATCCCGCTGCCGGTCGTCGAACAGGTCGCCTTCTACCGGCGCGAGCTGGTCAGCCGCATCGGCGGCAGCGAGCTCTTCGACCTCAACGGCACGGCCTATCCGCTTGTCTCGCTGGCGAAGGCGCTGGGCCTGGCGCACGGCGGCGAGAACCTGGCGACCGCGCGTGTCCTGATCGTCGGCAATGCCGACCGCAAGATCGCGCTCGTCGTGGACGAACTGATCGGGCAGCAAGAAGTCGTCGTCAAGCGCCTCGGCCGGCATTTGCAGTCGGTCGCGGGCGTGGCCGGCGCGACCATTCTTGGGAATGGGCAGGTCGTGCTCATCCTCAACGTCATGGACCTGCTGGGTACGCCGGGCCGCCGCGCGGTGCGGCCCGCCAACGTCGCGGTGCTGCCACGCGCCGGGCAGTCTGCGGCGTCCGCCGAGACCGGCACTGTCGCGGCGGCGGAGGTTGCGCCTGTCCCGCCGGACGCGGTCTTGCCGACGCCGGCGGCCGACAACGCGCGCCTGGCGATGGTCGTGGACGATTCACTCAGTGTGCGGCGGGTGTTGACCCGCACCCTGGAGCGCGACGGCTGGCAGGTGCTCGGGGCGAAGGACGGCGCCGAGGCGCTGGAAATGCTGGCCTGGGCGCGCCCGCGCGTGATGCTGCTCGATATCGAGATGCCGCGCATGGACGGCTATGAACTGACAAACCTGCTCCGCAACCACCCGGAACACCACGACCTGCCGATCGCGATCCTGACCTCGCGCGCGGGCGAAAAGCACCGCCGCAAGGCGTTCGACCTCGGCGTCTCGGCCTATCTGGTGAAACCCTTTGAAGAGGCCGAACTGCTGCGAACGGTGCGCGAATTGGCCGGCCGCGAGCGCCGGCAAGCGGCGCATAGCGGGTGAACGATACACGGTAGACCGGCCGGCACGCGCGTGACTCCTTGCGCGCCGGCCCCATCGCGCCGTGCGCTGTCGCGAACTATGTAGACCAGCTTTGCGAAAGGAAGAAGCCAGCGATGAGCGTCGCGGTCGCTCGGCGGTCCGATCAGTCAGCCGAAATCCCAGCAAACACGCTGCGCCTGGTGCGCTTCACGGCCGGCGGCGGCGCGTTCGCTCTGCCGCTGGACCGGGTGCCGGAAGTCGTTCAGCTCGACAAGAGCGCCGCGCGGCCCGCGCGTGGGTGGGCCAGCATGTGGCCGCGCGATCGCCAGCCAATGCCGGTGGCCGATCTCGCCTTTGTCCTCGGCCTGACCACCGCCAGGGATAGCGCGGCGCGGGCAGTCTTGCTCAACGATCGGTCCGGCGCGGTTGCCTACGGCCTGGCCGTGGACGATGTGCCTGTGGCGATCACCGTAGCGCCCGACGAACTCCAAGCCCTGCCCGCCAGTGTGTGCCCGCCCGGTCAGACTGTGCTCGCCGCTAGCGTCGTTCGCGAGGCGGACGTCCTGCTGGTGCTCGACGCCGACGCCTTGATCGCCCGGCTCGCACCCAGCGTCGTGCGTGGCGCCGATGGTCGGGTGACTGAGTTGCGCCCGCTCGTGCGCCGGAGTATGGACACCGCGCGCCTGGCGCCAGCGCCGGGGGCCGGGCGCGCACCCGGACCACCCCGGCAGGACGAGCGGGTGATCCTGCTGGCGCCGGTCGAACCAGCCGATGGCAGCGCAGGTTTCCAGCCCGCCGTGCCGATCGCCTGGGTGCGGGAAGTGCGCGCGAGCGAGCCGGCGCATACCTTGCCCGAATCGCCCCCCGCCATCCTTGGTCTGCTCGCCTGGCGCGGCTATTGCCTGCCCGTCCTTGACCTGGCCTGGCGGCTCACCGGTATTCCCGGCCAGGGCGTTGGAGAGCCGGGCGCGCGGCTGCTGATCGTCGGGCCGCCGGCGGGCGACCCGCTCGGCGTGCTCCTGGTCTCCGGCGTGCGGGGCCTGGTCAACCTCGCGCCGCCCGCGCCGGGCCAGCCGGCCCTCTCGCTGCCCGAAACGCTCGACGCCGGCCTGTTGACCGCCTGGACCGCCGCCCGCGACGGCACGTCCCTGGCGCTGCTGGCGCCGGCCGCGCTCTTCGCCTGACGACGGCGGTCGAAGGTCTGAAAGTCGAAGGTCGAAAGTCTCTCATTGAGAGGCGGTGGCTGTCTGCCAACCAACGTTCGCAGGCAAACCACCGCGCTGACCGTAGAGACCTTCGACCTTCGACCTTCCGACTTTCGACCTTCGCCGCCTATTCGTACCGCAGCACTTCCAGCGGGCGAACCCGCGTGGCGCTCCAGGCGACGAGCGCCGCGACCAGCATCGCGACGATCGCCACCAGCACGATCAGCCCGATCGTCGTGACGATGCTGACATTGAGCGAGAGATCGGCTGCCTGGCTGAAGATGCCGGTCGCCAGCGCCACCAGCATCATCCCAAGCAGGCCGCCGATGCCGCCGATCAGCCCATTCTCGATCAGCACCACTCCGAGCACGCGCCGGCTGGTATAGCCGACCGCCTTCATGATGCCCAGCTCGCGCCGCCGCTCCAGCATCGCCAGCGCAACCGCGTTCGCGATGATAATGATGCCGGCGATGAGCGCCAGCGACGCGATCGCCGTTAGCATCAGCAGGAGGTTATTCAATACCTGCCCAAATTGCCCGATGATGTCGGAGAAGTTGACGATCTGCGCGCGTGGTACCGCCGCGGTCAGGGCGTCGGTGACGGCGCTGGTCTTATCCGCGTTCACTTGCAGGTAGAAGACCGTTTGCGTCGTCTGCCCGCCGAGCGCCCGTGTCGCCTCCAGCGAGCCGAGCACCGGCGCCGCGTTGAGATTGATGCTGATCGTGGTGCCGGTCGCCTTGTAGAACCCGACCACCGTCAGCGTCACGCGCTTGCCGGTGAACTGGTTGACCTGGGTGAACTTGTCGCCGACTTTCATATTCGTCGGCGCTTCCCGCAGCGACGCATCCACCATGACATTCATGGTGCCGGCATCGCTGGCGTTCAGCATTCGGCCTGGATCGCCGTACTTCGCCGTGTCGGTCAATTGATCCGGCGGCGTGCCGACGACCGGCGCCTTACCCGCCGCCAGGTCGTAGCCCTGAATGCCGCTGAGGTAGCGGACGAAGACATTGACCGGCTGCCCTTGCCGCTTCGGATCATCGTTAGCGAGAATCTGGCCTAGCGGCTGGCCGTTAATGTCCACCGGCTGGGTGCCAAGCGTGGCTTCGACCGATTCGTGCGCCTTGATGTCGCCCGCCACCGTGCCGAGCGCGGTGTTAAACGCGCCGGCCTGGTCGTTCGGCGTCAGCGCGATCATGTTGTAGCGCAGTTGCGCGCCGATAAAGCCGTTGATTGTCTGGCGGATGCCCTGCCCCAGCACCAGCACCAGCCCGACGGCGAAGACGCCGATGAAGAGCGCCAGCAGTGTCGTCACCGTGCGCCCGCGCGTCCGGCCCAGGTTGCGGAAGGCCATCTTGGTGCTGATCTTCCATTCGCGCGGAGCCAGCACGATCGCGTAGCCGGCCAGCGTCGCGATAAGCAGCAGGATGCCGACGCCGCGTAGCGCGGGCACGAAGGTGATCCCAATCGCTACCAGCACGCCCAGCGTGACCAGCGCCAGGAAGGGGATCGAATACCGTTCCGGCACCGGCAGCCGGCCAATGACGACCATCAGCAGCGCGAACCCGATGCTCAGAAGACCCAGGAAGGCGAATGTGCCATACACCGCTGCCAGCCCCCAGACGAGCGAGCCGATGATGACCGTCGAGAGGACGGCGAAGAGCACGGAGAGCAACAGCACCAGCAGCACCGAACCGGCCGCCGTCCGCCAGGTGCGGCCTTCGGGCAACTCACGCAGCACCACGGTCGGCCGCACCCCCGCCGCCTGCACGATCGGCAACAGCCCGAAGATCAGCGCCGTCGCCAGCCCGACCGCGACTCCGCCGAGGATGACGCCCCAATCAAGTTTGAACGTGAGGACGAGCTGGAACGTCCGCTCGAAGAGCACGCGGATGCCCGCCGCGACCGCGATGCCCACCAGCGCGCCGATGACGCCGCCGATCAGCCCCAGCAAGCCGGCTTCGACGCCGAAGAGCAGGTAGAGATCGCGCCGCTGGTAGCCGGTTGTCTTGAGCATGGCGATTTCGACGCGCCGGCGCGCCAGCAACACCTGCATTGTGTTGATGATGCCGACGCCGCCGATCAGCAGGGCCAGCAAGCCGACGATGGTGAGGAAGCGATTGATCAGCTGCACACTGTCCTGCAACTGCTTCAACAGCCCATCGGCGGTCTCGACCGTCGCGCCGGGGATGCGCGCCTCGACGATGGTCTTGGCTTGGGCTGCCTGGTTCGCACCCGGCGTGAGCGCGTAGACCACGCTGTAGCTCACTGGTTGGCTCGATGTGCTCGTCAGTGTCGCCAGCGATGTATATAGCTGCGCGCCCTGGCCGAAGGAGGAGTCCTTCGTCAGGACACCGGCGATCTTCACGTCGAATTGCCGGTTCTCATAGCCGGCCGTAATCTTGATCGTCTGGCCGAGCTGACCGCCGAACTCGTCGAAGAGTGTTTGCGAGACGATCGCGTTCCCCGGCGTCTTCAACAGCGCATGAAAATCGCCCCCGGCCGACTTGCTGAGTGTGGGCTGGCCGACGAGCGGGTAGACCGCCGGGTCCACCGCCAGAAAACTGACATTGGCGCGCTTGCCGTTGGGCCGGGGCGCCTGAATCCCCTGCTGGTAGACAGCCGTGTAGGTCGTGAGCAGCCCTTGCTGCTTCAGGTCATCGAAGAGCTTTAGGTCGCCCTGCGCCAGCGGCGTCACTGTCTGCACCGACAGATCGCCGCCGTTGATGACGCGCGCATTACCGACCAGCGCGTCCTTGATCATCCCGCCCACCAGCTGAAGGCCGACGATCGCCATAACGCCGACCGCCACACAGAAGAGCGCGAGCAGCGTGCGCTGGCCGCCGCGAATGAGCGAGCGGGTCGGGTAGGCGCTGTAGAAACTCGCCTTCATCAGCGCGCTCCTTCGCCGTTCGCTGTCGCCTCGACCACTTGCTGGTCAAGTTTCTCCGCAGCGGCCAGTTCGGTGATGCCGACTTCCTGCGGCGTGCCGTCGCCGACAACGCGGCCATCGAAGATGCGGATCACCCGCTCCGCCGACGCGGCCACGGTCGGGTCGTGCGTGGCGATGATGAAGGTGGTGCCGGTGCGCTCGCGCAGGTCGCGGATCAGGTCGAGTACGTTGGCGCTACTCTTCGCGTCGAGGTTGCCGGTCGGTTCGTCGGCGATGACGATCGCCGGGTTTGTCGCCAGCGCCCGCGCGATCGCCACGCGCTGCTGCTCGCCGCCGGAGAGTTGATTGGGCCGGTGGTCGAGCCGGTGGCTCAAGCCGACGAGGTCGAGCACCTCTTTGGCGCGCTCGGAGGGTAGACCCTGGTGTTTGCCGACGTACAGCGGCACTTCGACATTCTCACGCGCCGTGAGCGTCGGAATCAGGTTGAACGCCTGGAAGACCATCCCGATCTTCTGATTGCGGATGGTCGCTAGTTGCGCCTCGCTCATGCGCGTGATGTCTACGCCATCAACCAGCACCTGGCCGCTCGTCGGTGAATCAAGCCCGGCGATGATCCCCAGCACGGTGGACTTGCCCGAGCCCGACGGGCCGATGATGGCGACGAACTCGCCTTTCTCGATACGGAAACTGATCCCATGCAGAATGTCAATGCGCTCCCGCCCTAGCGGGAGACTGCGGGTAATGTCCCGCGCTTCGAGCGCCGCGCTGCCGCCAGTACTGGCGCCGTTCATCGTCATCGCCTCCTCCTCTGCCTTAACTCAGTTCGGCGCTCCGAGCCTGCCGTGCGCCAGCGCATATCGCGTCCATGTACGTCCCGCGCCGGGCGTGGTGTCACCCGTTGATCCTACGGTAACGAGCGGGGCGTCTGGATCGGGCAAGTGGCGCACGCGCCCCTGATCGAAGGGACAGGCGCGCACGCCAAATGCCACCGCGTCGCGACAGGTACTGTCGCGACGCGGTGTGACACGATTGTCCTGAGTGGAACCTTAGCTGGCGGCGCTGGCCCGCCAGCGTACTACGGGCGGTAGCAGGAAGCCGAAGAAAGCGGTAATGAGCGCGAGTACACCCAGCCCGGTCTCGGCCTCGTGCCAGTCGTGTTCGGTGCCGACCGCACTAAACGGCGCGGGCGCGGGCGCTGGTTCTGCCACCGGAATCGGCGTGCCGATAATGACGATCGAACCGGTGCCGAACGCGACCAGCGGCGTTTCGTCCGGCGCGGTCGCACGGGCAACCGGCGCTGTCGGCGTCGCCACCGCCTGGACGGTCGGTTGTGTCGCGGCGTGTGCGGGCGCGTTCCCATCGTGCAGGTCAAGTCCGATGGTGAGCGCCAGCAGGAAGGCGGCAGCGATGCTGGCCCAGCGCGCCGGCCAGACCCAGCTTGGCTGGCGGGGCAGTATTCTGGGCCGGCGCACCGGCATGCCGCCGGCGACAATCTCCGGTGTCAGGACAAAGCTGCGTGGTGGCGCGACGTCCGGCAGCGCGTGTAGGAGTGTTACCGTCGCTGCCAGATCGGCCAGCCGCTCGCGGCACGGGGCGCAGGCGGCCAGGTGCGCGTCAATTGCGGCGCGTGTGGTCGCCTCAGCGTTGCCTGGCGTGGCGTCAAGGTAGGCGTTCAGCGTCTCGTCATCGAGATGCCCGGCGGCGCCATTACCAGCCGGTTGCTGAATCTGGTCGTCCATAGTGGTGCTTGCCATCCAATCCACCTGCCCGGTCCGGCAGGCGACTCATACCTGGATTCAGGACGACTACGCGCAACCCACTGGGTTAACGCGCAGCCCGGTGAAGCGGTGCATCCACACGTCGCCAGCACATCCTAAGATGTGCTCGATTCGCTTCGCTCATCATAACGACGCCGGTAGCGCGCGAAAAGTTCCCGTCCCTGCGGCGATTCACCTAGCAGATCGCGCAACCTGGCGCGGCCCCGGCTGAGGCGTGATTTGACCGTGCCCAGCGTGACTTCCGTAATCGCCGCGATGTCATCATAACTATACCCCTGAATATCGCTGAGGACGATGACGATCCGCTGGTCGTCCGGCAGCCGCGCCAGGGCGTCGCGCAAGGCGCGCGTCAGCTCAAGCCGTTCCGCGCGTTCCTGTGGCTCTTCGGGACCGCGCCGCGTACTCCACTGCGAGCGCGGCTCGAAGGCGAGTTCCTCGAACGATTCCGCCGGCCGGCGCTGCCGCCGGCGCAACTCGTCGTAGCAGCGATTCGTCGCGATCCGCAGCAGCCAGGCCCGGAAGAGGCCACCGCGAAACTGGTGCAGCGAGCGGTAGGCGAGCAGAAAGGTGTCCTGGGTCACATCTTCGGCGGCATCTGGCTGCCCGACAACGCGGAGCGCGACGTTGTAGACCTGCCGTTCATGCAGGCGCACCAGTTGATTGAAAGCCTCGATCGAGCCACGCTGCGCTTCCGCGACCAGCCGCTCCTCTTCGGCTGGGGCGCTATTGACCTCGCGCGCGGGCAGGTCGAGGCCCGGCGCGTCGCGCTCCGGGTCGTCCGTCATCCGGTCTCGCTCACTGGTCGCCGGCCGCCACCGCAGCGGCCCCGGCTCGGGCCAGTACGTCAGGGTTGGCCGCGTGGTTTGGCGTCTCGCCACGCAGCACCGCCAGGGCATTCTCCACCCCGCGCCGTCGTACCTCGGCGCGTGAGCGGTCCGAGTAGTAGGCCGAATGTGGCGTCAGCAGTACATTCGGCAGGGTCATCAGCGGGTGATCGATCGGGAGCGGTTCAGGCTCCGTCACATCAAGCGCCGCTGCCGCGAGCTGGCCCGCTTGCAGTGCCTCGGCCAGCGCCAGCAGGTCAACAATCGGGCCGCGCGCGGTATTGATGAGCTGGGCCGTTGGTTTCAACAGCGCCAGCTGCGCCGCGCCAATCAGCCCCTGTGTGCCGGCGTTGAGCAGGCAATGGATGGAGACGAAGTCGGACTCGCGCAGCAGCGTATCCAGATCAGTCAACACCACACCCAGCGGCTCACCTGCCGCTGGCGCGACATACGGATCGGTCGCCAGCAGGCGCAGGCCGAAGCCACGCGCTTTTTCCGCCAGACGCCGGCCGATCCGGCCAAAACCGACGATCCCCAGCGTCTGGCCGCGTAACGGCACTGGTGGGCCGGGCACTTCACCGGCATGAAAGGCCGCCGGACGGTCGCCGCCGTAGATCGCCGCCTGGCCCCAGCGCCCGGCTTTGATCGCGTTATCGAGCCAGGGCACGCGCCGGTGCAGCGCCAGCAGCAGTGCGAAGGCGTGATCGGAGACTTCGTCGGTGCAGTAATCGGGGACATGCGTGACGACGATGCCGCGTGCGGTCGCGGCGGCAACATCCACCTGATCGTAGCCGACCGCCGGCCGGCTGATGACTCGCACCCGGCGGCCCAGCCCCTCAATCACCCGGCGCGTGAATGGCTCATTGCCGGCCAGAATCGCGTCGGCCTCGCGCCCGGCCGCGAGCAAGTCGTCTTCGGTGTGGCAAGCGACAACGGTGATCTCCGCGCCGCCCGCGCGGGCTGCGGCGGTTTCGATATCCCAGTGCTGGCCGGCGCTCGTTGCGACAATGCGGTACGGTCTGCTCACCTGCCTCTCCCTCTCCCTGTCACATCTCTAACTCGCGCGTCTGCGGTAGTCTGATTCTACTATCCAGGCCGCGCGTTCTCATGCCCGATGCGGGTATCAGATTATCATACCGACTTGGCTCTCGTCGTGGCCGGCCAGCTATCCAATCTGACCTACGATCTGTCGCCAACACAGGATGGCTCACCGTGATGCCTAACTGTGAACGCACAGCAATTGCACAGTGATACAGATGTTCGTACAGGGTGCCCCCGGCATGTACGGACGGGAAAAACGCGGACAAATCTTGCAAATCGGCCGCCATTGCCGCCGTCGGATGGTGGAGACAATGTCCTTCAAAGGGTTGACACGATCTGACGGCTATGCTATTCTGCGCGTGTCCTAAACGAGGGCGGAGGCAAAGGAACGCCTCCCAATGCCGAAAAAACGCGATCCAAGGGCACGAGGGGCCAGAGTAGCGTGGGAGATCCGTGTGCGTGATGTGCCGGAACCCTTCCACTGTGCGCGCGACCGCGCTGGTGAGTAGGAATACCCTTCGTGATGGATAGGTACCGCCGAATCCAGAGTTAACGACCCACCCGCACTGGGCCAGCCAACCAGTGCGGGGGTCGTTCTCTTTTTGTCCGTCGCGCCGCTGGTGCCAGGCGGCGCACGAGTGGATTCGGTGCGCGATTGACCGCTACGCCAGGCGGTGATCGCGCGGTCGTGGAGTGTGTACGAAGGAGGAAACAGGTTTCACCACCCTACCCGACTACCTGCGGGAGGTCAGGGGCACCGCTGGCCGACGAAAGAGAGGATGGTCACTTTGAGTAGACTCGCCAGAAAAGTGGCTGTGCTGCTGCTCGTCGGCATAATGTTCGCCGGCAGCGTACCAGCAGTTTCAGCCGATACCGACCTGAATGTCGGCGGCATCGCGATCGTCGCCAATACCGGTGGCGATGCCGTGATGGTCCGCGAAGGCCCTGGTTACGACTATACGGTCCTCACTGACGCCATCGAAGGCGATATCCTGACGGTCCTCGATGGGCCGATTCAGGGCGACGATGGGAATTACTGGTACAAAATCAACCTCAATGATACCGTCGGTTATATCTTTGCCGATTTCCTTGTCTTGCCCGAGAATGCCCCCTTGCATCCAAATCGCTCCGCCGCTGCTGAAAACCATATCTCCACGGCCGAGGGCTACGTAACGTCAATTGGGAATACGGGTGGTGACGGCGTGCGGATGCGCGACAGCGCCGAACTCGATGGTGGGATCGTCCTGGTCATCCCCGATGGGGAGTCGGTCACCGTTATCGGCGATCCGCGCTCCGCTGATGGGTATACCTGGTACCCCATTTCCTATGCCGGCGCGTCTGGCTGGGTTGCGGGTGATTTCCTGGGCGGTAGTGATGGCGGTGGTGGCGGTAGTAGCAGTGGCGGCGGTGGCGGCACCGTCCAGGCCGCGGCAGCCGCGAAGCCGGTGCCGGTTCTGGAAGTCGGTGCGCATGTCGCGGTCGGCGGCACCGGCGGCGAAGCCGTCCGCATCCGCGAGACCTACGGCCTTGACGGCGCGATCTACGGCGCCGCTCCAGAGGGCGCGGTGCTCAAAGTAGTCGGTAGCCCAGAATCGGACGACGCCGGCAACGTCTGGTATCCAGTCTCGTACGCCGGGGTCTCCGGCTTTGTCATCGCGACGTATATCAGCTGGACTGACGCGCCATTGAGTCAGCAAGCGGCGACCCCCGATCCAGCGCCTGCCGCCGCACCCGCTGCCGCGCCGCCACCCCAGCCCGAGGCCGCGCCGGCGCCCAAAGCTGCTGCCCCTGCGCCGCCGCCCGCGCCGGCTGATACAGGGCATGGTCAGGCGATCGTCAATGTCGCCATGAAGTACCTGGGCTACCCCTATGTCTGGGCGGGGGCCTCGCCAGGCGGCTTTGACTGCTCCGGCTTCACCATGTATGTGGTGCAGAAGGCGCTCGGCATCAACATTACCCACGACCTCAGCGTCCAGATCGGCATGGGGTCGTCAGTGAACGCGAAGAACCTGCAACCCGGCGATCTG
>DASUBC010000185.1:0-9364 GCA_035763465.1 Thermomicrobiales bacterium | reverse complement strand
CCAAATCGCGACCAGAAGTTCGGGATACGGGAAGCCGGTCATCGCGCCGCGCGAACCCGCCCGCAGTTCGTGGAGCAGCCAGACGCCGCTCAGACCGCCCTGGAAGGTGACACGATCGGGCGCGAGGGCTCGCGTCTGGCGAATGCGTGAGGCGGTCGGCGCGCCTTCCAGCTTGATCGTGACGATCTCCGGCACTGCCGCGCAGAGTTCGGCCATGAACTGCGGTGACATCTCGACGCCATTAACCGGCGGATAGTCCTGCACGACGATCGGCAGTCCGCCCTCGGCGCCGATGCGCCGGTAATGCTCGATCAGGCCCTTGCCAACCTTACTGAAAGTCGGCGGCGCGATCATCACGCCCGCCGCGCCGGCCGCTTGCGCCGCCCGCGTGCGCGCAATGGTCACGTCGGTGCCATCGTGCGACGCGCCGACGATGACCGGCACGCGCCCGCCAATCGCCGCCATGGCGACCGTCGTCAGCCGGTCGCGCTCGGCGTCGCTGAGACGCGGTGCCTCGCCCGCCACGCCCAGGATCGTGATCCCCTGTACGCCCGCCTTGACCGTCGCATCCAGGTGGCTCGCGAACGACGCCTCGTCAATCCGTCCCTGCTCGTCGAACGGCGTCGAGACGATGACGTAAATGCCCTCTAAGCCTTGCATCTGTCCTCCTTTGTTGGCCCCTCCCGGCCCCCAATGCTGGGGGGAATGGCTTGGTTCGGTGCCGTGCTTTTCAATAACCCCGGCGCCAGATCAGCGTGCCCCCCAGCATTGGGGGACGGAGGGGCCGCGTCACCTACCTTTTCGCCGCCGCGACGAACTGCCGCACGCGCTCGACGTCAACCGGCGCGGTGGTGACGCCGTCCACTTTCAGCGCGGTGCCGGCGATCACGCCGTCCGCGATAGTCAGCGTCTCGGCGACTGTTGCGACCGTGACGCCGCTGCCGACCAGTAACGGTATGTCTGGCAGCGCGGCGCGGGCGCGGCGCACATCGGCCAGGTTGGTCGCCTGGCCGGTGCCCGCGCCGGTGACAATCAGCGCGTCGGCCAGGCCGCGCTCGGCGGCATCGCGCGCGGCGTCCTCAATCGTCCAATTGCCCAGCGGCACGGCGTGCTTCACCAGCACATCGGCCAGAATCGCGACGTCCGCGCCGAGTTCGCGCCGGCGGCGCAGCGTGCGGTCGGCCTGGCCCGCGATCACGCCCTGATCGGTCACCATCGCGCCGCTATGCACGTTGACGCGGATGAACGCGCCCGGCCCGGCGCAGACTGCCGCAACGGCCAGCGCCGCCGCCGCGTCGTTCCGCAGCACATTGACGCCGAGCGGCAGCGGCGTGAGCGAGCGCAGTTCCGCCACCACGCGCGCCATTGCCGCGACCGTCTCCGGGTCCACCGTAGTCGCCCGGAATGGCACATCGCCAAAGTTCTCAATGATGGCGGCGTCCACGCCACCCGCCGCCAGCGCCAGCAGGTCCGCCCGCGCGCGGTCAAGCACCGCGCCGAAGTCGCTGCCCCAGCGCGGCGCGCCCGGCAGCGGCAGCAGATGCACGACGCCGATGACCGTGCGCGCCCCGCGCGCCAGCACGCCCCGCATCGCCATCACCCGACCGTCACGCCGCCATCTACGGAGAAGGTCGCGCCGGTGATGAGGCGCGCGTCGTCGGAGGCGAGCAGCACCGCAACGCCGGCCAAATCTTCCGGCCGGCCGATCAGTTTCAGCGGGATGCGCGCCAGCCGCCCTTCACGGAACTCGTCGCGCGCGATGTCGTGGCGGTTCATGTCGGTCTCGATCAGGCCCGGCGCGATCGCGTTGACCCTGATACCGTGCGGCGCCAGTTCGAGCGCCATCGCCTTTGTCAGCATCCCCACGCCTGCTTTTGAGACGCAGTAGTGCGCGACATTCTGCCCGGCATTGTACTGGCTCACCGAGGAGACGTGGATGATATACCCACCGCCGCCCTGCGCGACCATCTGCCGCGCGGCGGCCTGCCCGACCAGGAAGTAGCCCTTCAGGTTGGTATCCAGCGTCCAGTCCCACTCGGCTTCGTCAATATCGAGGAAGGGCGTGCGCTTCAGCACCCCGGCGTTATTCACCAGCACATCGAGTCGCCCAAACGCCGCGACTGTCTCCACAACGATCCGCGTCGCGTCCGCCGCTCGCGCGGTGTCGCCCTGCACGATCAGCGACCGGCGGCCCAGCGCCGCGATCGCGTCCGCCACCTCGCGCGCCGCCGCCTCGTGCCCGACATAGCCGACCGCGACGTCCGCGCCCTCGCGCGCCAGCGCCAGCGCGATCGCCCGCCCATTGCCCCGCCCGCCGCCCGTGACCAGCGCCGTCTTGCCCGCCAGTTTCATCGTGCCGCGACTCCCCATGCCTGCCGCCACGCCGCCAGTCAAGAAAGGCAATCGTAGCACCAGCGTCGCGGCACGCCAACTCGCTGTGATGAGTGACGATGGGAGAACATCAGGTAGGGCTATCCGCAATGGGAAGCTGGCGCAGCCCGTCAACGAACAACCGGCGCAGTCCCGCGATGATCCGCTCGCGGCTGTACCCGCAGGTGTGGCGCTGGTAGCGGTAGAGCGGCGGCGACACGGCCGCCAGGATGGTGTCTGCGGTGAGCACCGGGTCGAGTAGCGCTACTTCGCCCGTCGCCAGCGCCTCACCGAGCAGCTGGACAGTCTGGTCGTGTACCCAGCTGTCGAATGGCCCCCTGACCCGCCCGGTGTGTCGCGGGCCAGCCAGCGCCTCGTCAATCGCGGCGAAGAGGGGCAGGTGTGCTTCAAGGATCTCGACTCGTGTGGTGAGCAAGATGTCTAGTCGCGCGAGGGGTGAGCCGCTCGCCTCGGCCTCGATCCGCGCGCCGACCCGCGCCTGGAATACCGCGATGTCATCCTTGATGAGCGCGCGGCAAAGTTCCCCCTTATCGGCAAAGTGCCGGTAGAGGGTGCCCGGCCCCACGCCCGCCGCGTGCCCGATCTCCTTCATCGTCGTGGCCGCGACACCCTGTGCCGCGAAGAGTTGCTTCGCCGCCTCCAGGAGCCGCTGACGATTCTCGCGCGCGTCCCGGCGTTCCCGCCGCGTATGCGCCTTGCAGACAGGCTGGTGCTGCTCCATCGGTCATTGCCCTCTCCGGTGTCCCGGCTTTCTTGACAAGCGGAGCCTGCTCCGTATAATTGCCAGTATACATCAGTGACTGCCGGCCGACGACTGGCGGCCAGTAACGGGCAAGGGGACGACTGACGATGCATGCGACGCGCAAACTGGCGCGTTTCCTCCGGCCTTACCGGCGCTGGGCTATCCTGGCCCCGCTGCTGATGGTGCTGGAAGTGACAATGGACCTGCTACAGCCCCGGCTGATCCAGCGCCTCGTTGACCAGGGCATCGTGCGCGGCGACATGAACGTGGTGTTGACCACCGGCGCCTGGATGGCCGGCCTGGCCGTGATTGGCCTGGCGGGTGGGATGGGCTGTACCGTCTTCGCTATCCTGGCCGGGCAGAGTTTCGGGGCCGATCTGCGCGGCACGCTCTTCCGGCGGGTCCAGGCGCTCTCCTTCGCGAATCTGGACCGCCTGGAGACAGGCGCCCTGATCACGCGCCTGACCAGCGATGTCACGCAGGTGCAAGAGCTGGTCATGATGGTGCTGCGCGTCATGGTGCGCGCCCCGCTGCTGCTGGTCGGCAGCCTGCTTATGGCCGTCCTCACCAGTCCGCAACTGGCGCTGCTCTTTCTGGCGCTGATCCCTATCGTGCTGGTCATCCTGCGCTGGGTCATCGTCCGGGCCTATCCCCTGTTCGGCCAAGTGCAGCGGCGACTCGATACCCTCACAACCGTGATGCAGGAGAATCTGGCGGGCGTGCGCGTGGTGAAAGCCTTCGCGCGCACTACCCACGAGGCGGGGCGCTTTCGTCACGCGAACGACGCCCTGATGGACCGCAATGTCGCGGCGGTGCAGGTGAACGCCGCGACCATGCCGCTGATGATGCTGACGCTCAACGCGGGCGTGGTTGGCGCCGTGTGGATTGGCGGCGTACGGGTCAGCGCCGGCAGCTTACAGGTTGGCGAGTTGATCGCCTTCATCAACTATCTCATGCAGACGCTGATGGCGCTGATGACGGTAAGTATGCTGGTGATGCGTGTGTCACGCGCCGAGGCGTCGGCCGACCGGATTGAGGGCGTGCTGACCAGCGAACCGGCCGTCAAGACCGCGCCAGACGCGCTCACCACCTTCGCGCCACGCGGCCGGGTCGCCTTCGAAGATGTTACCTTCAGTTACAGCGGCGACGACCACGACCCGGCACTGGCAGGGATCAGTTTCGTCGCCGAACCGGGACAGACGGTAGCGATCCTGGGCGCGACCGGCGCGGGCAAGTCGAGTCTGGTCAACCTGATCCCACGCTTCTACGATGTCACGGCCGGGCGGGTGACGCTCGACGGCGTGGATGTGCGGGCGATTGACGAGGTAGCGCTGCGCGCGGCGGTCGGCGTCGCCTTACAGGAGTCCATTCTCTTCAGTGGAGCCATTCGCGACAACATCCGTTACGGCCGGCCAGAGGCCACCGAGGCGGAAGTAATTGCGGCGGCACGGGTGGCCCAGGCGCACGATTTCATCATGCGGCTGCCTATGGGCTATGACGCGGTCGTCGGGCAGCGTGGGGTAAACCTTTCGGGCGGTCAGAAGCAGCGCCTCGCCATCGCGCGGGCGCTGCTGACCCGGCCGGCAGTGCTCATCTTCGACGATAGTACCAGCGCGGTTGACGTGGCGACCGAAGCGCGGATTCAGACGGCGCTGGCCGAGTTGGGGCAGCAGCAAACGCGCTTCATCGTCGCCCAGCGTATCAGCACCGTGCTGACCGCCGACAAGATCCTGGTGTTGGACAATGGCCGGCTGGTCGCCGCTGGCACGCACAACGAACTCCTGGCGACGAATCCGCTTTACCGTGAGATCTACGACTCACAGTTGGAGAGTGGAACGGTGGCGCATGGCGCAGCCTAAGACAGAGGACAACCGCACCGCGGCCATGCCACCGCTCCTGGGACGCGGCCCCCGTGGGCCGCACCTGGGCGAAGTCGCTCGCGCCAGTGATACGCGCGGCACGATCCGCCGGATCTGGGGCTACCTGCGCCGCCAGCGCGCCGCGCTGATCACGACCGTCGTGCTGGTGGCAGCTTCGACCATCTTGAACCTGCTCGGGCCTTACCTGCTGACCAGGGCGATTGACCGCTACATCCTGCGCGGCGATCTGCCTGGCCTAGCGCGCATCGCCCTGCTGATGCTGGCGGTCTACGCGGCGTCCTCGCTGCTGACCTGGCTGCAAAGTTACGTGATGGCCGGCGCGGCGGGGCGCACGGTGCGCGATATCCGCGCCGACCTCTTCGCGCGGACGCAGACGCTGCCGCTCCGCTACTTCGACCGCCACGCGCACGGCGACCTGCTCAGTCGCCTGACGAACGACGTCGAGCAGATCAACATGGTACTCACCGAGAGCGCGGCCCGCCTCATCTCCGGGGTGCTGGGCATGGTCGGCGTCGCGGTGGCCATGTTCTGGATCAACCCACGGCTGGCGCTCGTCAGCATTGTGTCCGTCACCGTCTTGACGCTTGCCATCACCCGCAGTGTGGCGGGGAAGACGCGCGCTGGCTTCCGGCGGCAGCAGGAGACGCTCGGCGCGCTGAACGGCCTGATCGAGGAGACGATCACCGGGCAGCGTGTGGTCAAGGCGTATGGCCGCGAGGCGGCGGTAATCGGGCGGTTCGATAGCGTCAACGGCGCTGTGCGCCAGGCGGCGTCACGAGCACAGATCCTGGCCGGGTTCATCGGTCCGCTGATGAACTTCCTCAACAACCTGAGCCTGGCGATCGTGGCCGGCGTTGGCGGCTGGATGGCGCTGCGCGGGCTGGCTACGGTTGGCGAGATCGCCGGCTTCATCAACTATACGCGGCAGTTCAGTCGCCCGCTGAACGAGATCGCCACCCTCTACAATCAGATTCAGGCGGCCATCGCGGGCGCGGAGCGCGTCTTCGCGGTCATTGACGAAACGCCCGAGACCGAGGTGCCGGAGGCGCAATCCCTGGCGCGCATCACGGGAGAGGTCATTTTCGACCACGTCAACTTCGCCTACGACCAGGGCGTGCCAGTGTTGCGCAACGTCAGCCTGCGCGCCACGCCGGGCCAGCTGGTGGCGCTGGTTGGTCCGACAGGCGCGGGAAAGACGACGATTGTCAACTTACTGACGCGCTTCTACCCGATTGACGAGGGGCAGATCACGATTGATGGACGCGACATTCGCCTGATCAGAAAAGAGGACCTGCGGCGGCAGCTTGGGATTGTGCTCCAGGATACCTTCCTCTTCGCCGGCACGGTGCGGGACAATATCCGCTATGGGCGACTCGACGCGACGGATGACGAGGTGGTCGCGGCGGCCAGACTGGCGAACGCTGACCAGTTCATTCACCGCTTGCCGCTTGGCTATGACACGCCACTGTCGGAGCGCGCCGGCAATCTGAGCCAGGGGCAGCGGCAACTCTTGTCGATCGCGCGGGCGATCCTGGCCGACCCGAGCATCCTGATCCTGGACGAGGCCACCAGCAGCGTGGACACACGCACCGAGCGGCTGATTCAGGAGGGGATGCAGCGCCTGATGGCCGGGCGCACCAACTTCGTGATCGCCCACCGCCTGAGTACGATCCGCGATGCTGACCAGATCCTGGTCATCGAGCAGGGCGAGATCGTCGAGCGTGGGACACACGAGGGACTGCTGGCCCAGGACGGCTTCTACGCCCGCCTCTACGCCAGCCAGTTCCGTGCCGGAGCCGGCGACGAAGCGCGGCTTGCGGCAGCGCTGGAACCATGATCAGCGGCGTGGCGGCTTCGTGGTAGCTGGTAGCCGCGCCACGCGGAGGAATCCTTGATACTGCGGACCAGCAACCGACGATCACTCGCGCTCGCCATCTGCGCTGTGCTGGCGCTGCTACCCGCGCTCGTCACTCGCGGGGCACAGCCAGCCGCAGCCGCCGCCGAGCGGCCGGTGATGGCGTTCTATTATCCCTGGTACGAACTGAGCGACTGGTCCGCCGCGCAGATGAGCGACCTGGCCGCGCCGACCTACAGCGGCGGCGATGACGCGGCCATCAAGCGCCACATCCAGCAGGCCGACGACGCGGGGATAGATGCGCTGATCTGTACCTGGTACGGCCCCACCGAGGCCCGGCTCAATGCACGCTGCCAGCGGCTGCTCCAGCTGGTGCAGGCGAGCGGTCGTCACCTGCGCGTAGCGATCATCCCCGACCAGTCGGCGGCGTTCGACCCCGCCATGCGGACCGTTGACGGGCTGGCCGGGGCGCTGGCGGCGCTGCGGCGCGATTTCATAAGCAATCCGGCCTACTTCACCTTCCAGGGCAAGCCGGTGGTCTTCTGGTTCAATCCCCCGTCACTCGGCGGGGTGGACGCCTGGCAGCAACTGCGCGACCGGGCCGATCCCCAGCACAATGAGTTCTGGTTCGGCGGCACCGACGACTTCGCCTACATGGCGGTCTACGACACCCTCTACTACTACGACATCACCTGGGAGGACGCGCCCGGCGCGGCGATGGCCTCTTACGCGGGGCGCCTGGCGCGTTACAACGCGAGCCACAGTGAGCAGCGGCCGTTCGTTGGCACGGTGATGCCCGGCTACGATGACCTGCGCGTGCGTCCTGACGGCCACCGCCAGGACCGGGCGAACGGGACAT
Organism: Thermomicrobiales bacterium; assembly: GCA_035763465.1. Classification (GTDB taxonomy): domain Bacteria; phylum Chloroflexota; class Chloroflexia; order Thermomicrobiales; family CADCWN01; genus DASUBC01. The sequence continues at coordinate 1,637 of DASUBC010000185.1, read as the reverse complement.
ACTACCAGGGCGCCTGGCAGACCGTCATTGACGACCACGCCGACGCGGTGGTGCTCACCAGCTTCAACGAGTTCTTCGAGGGCACCTACATCGAGCCAAGCGTCAAGTATGGCGATCTCTATCTGCGGCTGACGAAGGAGGGCAGCGACCGCTACCACAACGCCGCGCCACCCGCGCCGCCGGGGAATGGCTGCCAGTTCTTTGCCGAGACTCAGCAGCAGGTCTGCGGGCGCTTCCTCGCTTACTGGAACGCCCACGGTGGGCTGGCGATCAACGGACTGCCGATCAGCGGCGAACAGCAGGAAACGTTGGAAGACGGCCAGCCCTACACCGTGCAGTACTTCGAGCGCGTGCGGCTGGAATACCACCCGGAGAGCGCCGACCCGCAATATCAGGTGCAACTCGGCCAGTTCGGGCGCAAACTCCATCCCGCCGATCCGCCGGCGGCGCAGGCGCCCGGCATGACGTACTTCGAAGTTACCGGGCACAATGTGAACGCGCAGTTCATGGCCTACTGGAACGCCCACGGTGGGTTGGCGCAGTTCGGCTACCCTATCAGTGAATTGATCACCGAGACGCTCGACAACGGCCAGCCCTACCAGGTGCAGTATTTCGAGCGCGCCCGTTTCGAACTGCATCCGGAGAACCAGCCGCCTTACGACGTCGAGCTCGGGCAATTTGGCCGCGCGATCTGCGGCCAACGCTGTCCATAGCGTGAACGACGCCAGCCAATGATGGACATGGACGTACGTGAACTTATCGAGGCGACAATCGCGGCGCGTATCGCGCCAGCGGCGCGGGTTGCCGCGATAGCGCCGCGCGAGAATGGCCCGCAAGGCTATTCGGGAGCGACCTTGCGCTATTACGATGTCACTTACACGCGTCGTGGCCACACGGAACAGATCGCGCTCGTCACCAAAGACGCCCCGTTGCGCGAACGGCGCACGCTGGGGTGGCTGGGCGAGCGCCGGCTGCCGGTCCCGTTCAGTTACACGACTGATCTGACAACCGATGCCCCGGCGCTCGTCTGCATGGCGTATGTGGGCGACCGGCCGCCGCGCGGCGAACAAGCGCGGCAGGCGGCCCGCGCGCTGGCCGCGATTCACGCCGCCACACTGGGACGCGGCGCTGACCTGGCCTGGCTGCCCCGCGCCGACCCGGCATTCTTTGCCGACCGGCTCATTGACCGCTGCTGGCGCAAGCCGTGGCGGCATGCGCTCACCGGCGAAGGCTATCGTACCTGGGGCGGTTCCTACCAGGCACCCGTGGCGCCTGATCCGACATTCCAGGCCGCGTTCGCGGGCGACACAGCAGTGCTTGAAGACGCCGCCGCGCGCTTCCTCCAGGCGATGACCGCGCTGTGGGAGCGCAGCGACGCGCTGACGCTGATCCACGCCGACTTCCACGGTGAGCATGTGCGTTCGCACAATGGCCGCGCCAGCATCATTGACTGGGGACAGGCGCACTACGGCCCGCTCTACGTGGACCTGCCGAATTACTTTTCGCGCGAGGAGGCGCTGCTGTACCGCGACGCGCTGGCCGAGCTGGGCCACGACATTCCGCGCGACGAGTTCCTCGCCGGTTACGACGACGCCGACCCCTACCCCGGCTTCAAGTATTTTGGCATTGGCCTGTGG
>DASUBC010000184.1:0-7816 GCA_035763465.1 Thermomicrobiales bacterium | reverse complement strand
GCCGCCGGATTGAGACCGCTGGTCGCCCGCACCGTCAGGGCGTCCTGCTCAGGGCTGTAGAGATAGACGGTGCAACTGTCCATCCCCACTGCTTCGGCCACTACGGTGACGACCGTCCGCAGCATCTCCTCCAGGTTCAGCGACGCCGTGGCGACCCGGTTGATTCGGTGGATCGCCGCCAGGCGCGCCAGCTGGCGCGAGAGCGGCAGCGCGGACTCTTCCTCGTCGTCATCCGCGCCGGTGATCGCGGGGTCAAGCTGCATCAGCCCATCGTCCGGTTCGCTCATCCTCACTCCATCGGTTGTAACAGTTCACAGTCGTGAGTGCGTGAGTCGCTTGGGATTGGCACTGCGCCAGTAGACAGGCATCGTGCTGGTCTAAACCTTCTCACGACTCACGCACTCACGACTGTGAACTCGACCAGTTCAGTCGTGCGCCAGTGGCCGTTCGCCCGCCGGATGGTGAGCCGCGCCGTTCGCGCCCGCGTCGCCCGCCGATTCCGCCAGCGTCTCTGGTGGGCGCAGCTCGACGACCGGGCTGACGACCGCCGGTCCGGGCTGCACGCCCTGCAAGCGGCGGGGCAGGCCCGACCCGCGCCAGCGGAAAACCTGCGCCGCCTGTTGCTGTCCCTCGGCCGCGAGCGCCTCCTGGTGCGAGCGCACCAGGTCGCTGATCAACACCTGGATCGCGGCGGCAATCGGAATGGCGATAATGCTGCCCACCGGCCCCAGCAACGTGCCGCCAACCAGCACGGCCAGCACGACCAGCAGTGGCGACAGGCCCACGCTGTCCTTCATGATGCGCGGCACCAGCACGTTCCCTTCGATCATCTGGATCGCGACCATGAAGACGACCACCGCCACGGCCAGCCGCCACGACTGCGTCAGGGCGATCAGCACGGCGGGCACGCCGCTGATCCAGGGACCAAAGAAGGGGATGATCTCGAAGAGGCCGGCCAGCACGCCAAGCAGCAACGAGAATTTCAAGCCGAGCAGGGTATAGCCGATCGAGGCGACGATGCCGATGATCGCCATCAGAATCAACTGACCGCGAATCCAGCCACCAAGCTTTGTCTCGATGTCGTCCCAGATCATGTGAACGCGGGCGCGGCGCTCCTCCACGCCGAAAAAGGAGAGGAAGACGCGCTTGATGATCGCCTTCTCGGTAATCCAGTAGAAGCCGACCATCAGGGTCGTGACAATCGTGATGATGCCCTGGATGAAATAGCCGAAGACGCCTGGCAGATAGGTCGCCAGCGTCAGCGCCCGCTCGGTCGGAATGTCGGCCTGCGTGACGCGCCGCTCGATTTCGTCAATCAGGTAGGGGCCGTTGTCGCGGATAAAGACGCTCTGGCTGGTCTGCACGGAGTGCCGTAAGTCGTCAATCAGATTCGGCGCGCTGGTGAAAAAGCGCGCGACCTGATTGATCACGGTCGGCACCAGCACCGCCACCAGCGCGCCGACAGCGATAAAGAGCAGGACATAGACGACGAGCACGCTCTGTCCACGGCCCAGGCCGCGCGCGTGCAGCCGGTTGACGACCGGCTCGATCGCCGAGGCCAGCAGAATCCCGATCAGAAAGAGGATCACGATTTGCTGGACTTTCACTAGGATCACCGCGCCCAGCAGCACGGCCAGGATGGTGATGGTGAAGAGGGCTACCCGACCCGCCGTCAGCGGCTCCCCACGCCGCCGGTCGGCCGGTCCAGGCTCAGAACCGCCGGTTTGCATCGTGCCATTCCCTTCGCGTCCGGCCAGCGGCCCACGCTTCATCGCCTGAGTAGCCTGACGCTTGCGGAAATTGTAGCACGCTGGTACGAAGTAGCGAGTAGAGAGTAGAGAGTGGTTACGGCTTGACCGGCAGGCTGCGGGCCTTCACCAAGAAACTCTCTACTCTTTACTCCCTACTCTCTACTCGCTAGACCTCCAGTTTGGCGGTGCGCTCGCCCTTCTGGTAGGAATCGGCGGCGGCCTTGACGGTGCCCAGCGCGAGCGTGGCGCAGCGCGGCCGGCTCATCACGACTTCACGCCCCAGTTCGTCAATAATCGCGTCGTAGCTGAGATCCAGCACCTCGGTGAGCGGCAAGCCGGTGACCATCTCCGTAACCAGCGACGCTGCGGCCTGGCTGATCGTGCAGCCCTGGCCCTCGAAGGTCACCTGCTCGATGCGCTGCTGGTCGTCAACTTTGAGATAGATCGTGACAATGTCACCGCACCCCGGATTGCCACCGTCCGACACCACGTCGGCGTCGTCGAGTTTCCCGTGATTACGCGGGTGCTCATAATGGTCCAGGATGAATTCGATCTGCGCCTGGCGGTCCACCCTCGCTCCTTCCAACGAGTCCTATGTGCGGAGTGCTGAGTGGGTGTTCCCACTCAGCACTCACCCCTGCGTCTTTAAGTATACGGCGGACGAGTTCGTAGGGGATAGGGGATAGTTCCTCACCATGAGGCAGTGCTGGGAGATCAGCATGGTGCTGACGAGAGACTATCCCCTATCCCCTATCGCTCGATTGGCGCGCGGACGAGCGAACCCCACTCGGTCCAGGAGCCGTCATAGTTGCGCACATCGGGATAACCCAGCAGCTGGGTCAGCACGAACCAGGTGTGTGCGCTGCGCTCGCCGATGCGGCAGTAAGCGATCACCGGCTGGTCAGGCGTGACGCCCTTGCCACCGTAGATGTCGCGCAACTCGCCGGCGCTCTTGAATGTGCCGTCGGCGTTGGCGGCCGTACCCCACGGAATGTTCTTCGCGGTCGGGATGTGGCCGCCGCGTTGCGCCCCTTCCTGGGGATAGTTCGCCATGTGCAGCAATTCGCCGCTATATTCCTGCGGCGAGCGCACGTCCACCAGCGGCCGGCCGGCCTGCATGTGCGCCAGCACCTGGTCGCGGAAGGCCCGGATACTCAGGTCCGGCTCCTGCGCGTGGTACGTGGTCGCCGGGTAAGAGGGAGTGTCGCGCACCAGTTCGCGCCCCTCCGCTTCCCACTTCGCCCGGCCGCCGTTCATGATCCGGCAGTCCTGGTGCCCGTACATCTTGAAGAGCCAGTAGGTGTAGGCGGCGTACCAGTTGTTGCGGTCGCCGTAAAACACGACGGTGGTGTCGTTGGCGATGCCGCGCGACGACATCAGCTGCTCGAACTGCTCTTTCTGGACGAAGTCGCGCATAACCGGGTCTTGCTGGTCGGTGTGCCAGTCGAGTTTCACCGCGCCCGGAATATGGCCCACTTCGTACAGCAGCACGTCCTCGTCCGACTCGACAATCCGCACCTGGGGATCGTTGAGGTGTTGAGCGACCCAGTCAGTATCCACCAGCACGTTCGGGTTTGCGTATTCGGCCGACCCACTGGCCGGCGCGGACTGATTCTGCGCCATAGCTCCGCGTCCCTCCTTTACCTACTCGCCGCTTGTCGCCTGCTCCGCCCCATCCGTGGCGTCCTCCTACGTCGCAATCACGATGCGCCACCCGGGCAGGCTCTGCAACGGCCGTCCACTCGCAATCCTAACGGAGTCTATCGAGAAACTCAACTATGTCACCGCTGACCAGAGGCGCTACGTTTCCCTAAACGCTCGCGCGCTCAGCGCCATTCCCACTACTAGGCGCGGCCCGGTCACCTGACCGGGCCGCGCTATTGGCGTACTGAACTCGGCGCCGAAATTAGCAGACCCACTCGCCGCGCCGGCCCACCGACCACATCCAGGCGGCGGCGTTGGCGTTCGCCCACGCATCGAAGATCGAGTAGGACGCATAGGGTGTCGTGCGCCAGGTGCCTGGGAGGAACTGGAACAAGCCCGAAGCGCCCGAGGATCTATTGACACTGTTGGGATTGAGATTCGATTCGCAGCGCGCGACCGCGAGCATTGCGCTGGGCGACTGCCCGTAGCGGTTCGCCGCTTCGGTGATGATGTCCACGATCGGGTTGCCGCTCCGCGCGGCAGGCAGCGCCGGCTGCACCGGGGTCTGGGCCGCCGCCTTTGTCGGGGCCGAAGCCGCCTCCGATTGCGGGCCGGCCGATTCGCCGGCGTCGAGATAATCGCCGGCGACCCAACCCTGGCCGACGGTCGCCGCCAGCACTTCCAGCCAGGTGTGCCCATCGGCGGCTTTCGGACCACCCATAATCTGCACAGTCATGCCATAGGTCAGTTGACCAACGACGTCATAACTCAGCCCTGGCCCGTTCCGAAGGTTCAGCAGCGAGGTGACGACGGTCGCGGTGCCCTGCCCGCCGGGCGCCGGGCTATCGGCGCTTGTGCCCAGCGACAGATAGGCGGCGTAGGCCCACCCCGTCACATCGTTGTACTGCACAGGGTACCAGCCCTCGGTCGCGTCACCCGTCACCGTGACGGCCGACCCGGCGGGCATCAGCGTGATGACGTCATAATCTAGACCGGGGCCATTTCGCAGATTCAATTCTTCGCGTACGGTAGCGGTCGGGGCGGCGAGCGCCGTCAGGGGCAGCGCCAGGGTCGCGCAGAGGAGCGCGATCACCAGGCAGGCGCGCACCAGGCGGCGCGCCGCAAGAGAGCCGTGGCGAGACATGACCATCCTCCGGCGAGGCCGGCGCCAGCCAGCAACGCGAAGGGAGGGCGCCTGGGCGGCAACGCGGGTGGCACCCCACAGCCGCCAGGAGTGTTGCCGGGTAACGTGGTCTGGCGGGTCACGTCACCGGCAAGAAGATCAGCATTGCGGCGCTGCGTCGTGCCGCCCGACCGCCCTCCCTCGCGCTTCTGTTGCTACCTGAACCGGAACGCTCGCGTCGTTCCTCCGGCCTCCAAACCAGGCGGGTGCTGCGTACAGGCTGGAACGCGCAGCACTGGTCTGGAAAACCGCCTCCATATGCTGACCCATCAGTAAGCGCGCGATAGAGCGTTGGCGGCGCTCTGGCTGGCGGACCGCGCGGTAGTGCTTCCTGATGTGCCGCATATGTACTCTTGCGACTGGCGCAACAAGCAGCCGTAGCCTATCAGAACAGGCGCAAACTGTCAAATCTGCGCTTCCCAATGGGATGTACGGTCAGTTGCAGCGTTGGCTCAACCCGAACAGACAGGGTGCGGCGAGGGGCTGAGCCGGCACGGACACCGGGCGGATGCTACCGCCATCTCGCGTCACCGCTGTTCCGCTGAACCGATTCATCACCGGAGAATACGGCCAAGTGTGCTATACTTGGTCACAAGTGTGAACATTCGGCCCGTCTTGCATTTCACCCATAGTTTTTCGCTATACTGAGTGACGTACCTGGTGGAGATAGTTGGCAATCGGGCCGCAGCGTTGGGGTGGCCAGCGCCGCATCGTGCGGGCGTATGGTCGTTGTGGGGTACGGGTAGAGAAGTGCGGGGAGGATCATGAAAGACTTCACCTTCAGTCCACCGAACCGCGGGGCCTTATGGTCGAGCCTGGCGTTGACAAAGACGCAACTGGCCGAGCTCTGCGGGCTAACCACGCGACAGGTCAGTCACTGGACCTTGCAACGCTATATCACGACATCGGGCCGCAATCCTGAGCGCTACAACGGTGAAGCCGTGGATATGTGCGTCCTGATCAAGCAGGGGCTGAGCCACGGCATTCCGCTGCGGCGTTCGGTGAACATGGCCCGCGCCTACATCGCGGGCGAAATGGCGCGCCAGCCCGGCATGAGCGCGATCGAGCCGCCCGCCTTGCTGGAGATTCGTGAGAAACTGCGCGGCGCTGAAGCCTCAATCACGGCCGTGCTCGAAGTCGTCGCGCCGCTGGTGCCAGTGCGAACCGAACGCGCGGCGAATGGCGAGTCTGAATCGCTGGCGAACGCTGGCTGAACGAGTCGGGCAGTCGGGCAGTGCGCTCATCTATACCCACTGCCTGGCTGCCCGTCTGCCAGCCTTGACACATATGGTACGCTAGACCCAACTGAAGAGCGCGAACGCGATGAAGGAGCGCCAGTAGCGGCGGCGTGGTAACCACAGCGAGCGAGTGGTTGGTGCAAACTCGCGGCACATGACGCGGCGAATTACCCTCCGGAGTTGCTGGACGAACCTGGGGCGAATGGCCCTGGCGAAATCTGGCCGGTCTGCCTCCGTTAGCGGGCACAGGCACAGACGTTGCTCTATGCAAGTGTGCCGTTGAGGTCGTGCGAGCGAGCGCGCGACAAATGAAGGTGGTACCACGGGCCTCCGTCCTTCCCAGGGACGGAGGCCCGTTTTATTGCGGAATGTGGAGTGCGGATTGCGGATTGAGGACGAGGCGGTCAACTGTGGGAGGTGATCACGATGGTTGAGACGACGACAAGACCAGCAGCGGCGGACATAGACACTGGCCGGAATGTCTACGACGTGCTCGCCGAGCGCGGCTACATCGCCGAGGTGTCTGACGAAGCCGGCCTGCGCGCGGCCCTGGCCGAGCCGGGCAGCCGGCCAGTAACGCTCTATGTCGGCTTCGACGCGACGGGGACGAGCCTGCATATCGGGCACCTGCTCAGTATCATGGTGCTGAAGCACATGCAGTTGCACGGCCACCGGCCGATCGCGCTCTGCGGCGGCGGCACGACGATGATCGGCGACCCGACCGACAAGGCGACCACCCGGCCCATCCTCACGGTGGAGCAGATCGCGCACAACCTGGCCGCGATCCGCGCGCAGTTCGCGCGCTACCTCGACTTCGATTCCGACCAGCCCAACCGGGCGCTGCTGCTCAATAACGCCGACTGGCTGCTGGACTTGAAGTACATCGAGTTCCTGCGCGATATCGGCAAGCACTTCACGGTCAACCAGATGCTCAGTCACTCGACCTACCGCGACCGGCTGGCGACGGGCAGCCTCAACTTCATCGAAATCAACTACGTGCTGCTCCAGTCGTACGATTTCCTGCATCTCTTCCGGAACTTCGGCTGCACGTTGCAGTTCGGCGGTGGGGACCAGTGGTTCAACGTGCTGGCTGGCGCCGACCTGATCCGGCGCGTGGACGGCGGGCAGGCGTTCGCCGCCGTGACACCGCTGCTGGAGACCGCCGACGGCCGCAAGATGGGCAAGACCGAGGCGGGCGCGACTTGGCTCGACCCGGCGCAGACGTCGCCGTACGAGTTCTACCAGTTCTGGATCAACGTGGACGACGCCGATGTCATTCGGCTACTGAAACTCTACACCTTCCTGCCGCTCGATGAGATCACGGCGCTGGGCCGCCTGGAAGGCGCCGAACTGCGACAGGCGAAAGAAGTGCTCGCCTTTGAAGCGACCCGCATCAGCCACGGCGAGGCAGCCGCGCGCCAGGCGCAGACGGAATCGCGGGCGCTCTTCGGAGGCGCGGGCGCGGCCGGGGCCGGCGCGCCGACGACCACTGTGCCGCGCGCGGAACTTGCCAATGGCATGGCGCTCCTCGATCTGCTCGTCACGAGCGGCCTGGTGAAGTCGAAGGGCGAAGGCCGCCGCCTTGTCGCTCAGGGCGGCGCGTACGTCAATGGCACGGTCGTTGAGGACGCCGAAGCACGGCTCACGCTGGCCGACAGCCAGGATGGCGCCATCCTGCTGCGCGCCGGCAAGAAGCGTTACGCGCGGATTGTGGTTGAAGGATAGCGAGTCGGGCGGTCGGGCAGTCGGGCAGTGGGTTACGGTCAGCACGGTTGCTGATCTACTGATACCGTGCCATCCCAGCGATCTCACGACTCACGCGCTCACGCTCTCACGACTTCCATGAGGAGGCGCAGTGATGGTGGCACAGACACAGCGACGGCCGGTTCACCTTGTTGGCAGCATCCCGCTCGCGAATGAGGAAGCGGTCTTTCGCGCGGCGGCCACGACGCTTGGGGACCGTGTCAAGCGCATCCCGGATGGCGAGACGGGCGTGCGCG
>DASUBC010000183.1:0-8217 GCA_035763465.1 Thermomicrobiales bacterium | reverse complement strand
GCGCGCGGCGCCATTGGCGATCAGCGCCGCCATCGCGCCTGCGCCGATGCCATTGTCAATGTTGACGACCGCCAGCCCAGGCGCGCAACTCTGTAACATCGAGAGCAGCGCCGCCACGCCGCCGCCGCCGGCGCCATAGCCAATCGAGGTCGGCAGGCCGATTACCGGCACTGGCGACAAGCCGGCCACGACCGAAGGCAGCGCGCCATCCATGCCCGCCGCGACGATCAGTGCGCCCGCACCGTCCGTGAGCAAGGCGCGCAGCGGTTCGAAGAGCCGGTGAATGCCCGCCACGCCGACATCGCAGACAAGACTGACCTGGCAGCCCATCTCCTCCGCCATCACGCGCGCCTCATCAGCGGCGGGCAGGTCGGAGGTGCCGGCAGTGAGAATACCAACCTGGCCGCCGGTCGGCGTGATGCTGGCGTCGCGCCGCCGGAGCAGCGCGGTCGGGCAGCCCTCGCGCCGCTCGATGACGATGTCGCCGGCCTGGCCCGCGAAGTCGCGCAGGGCGGCGTATTGCTCGCTGGTCAGGCGGCTGGCGATGGCCCGCCCGCGCTCCGCCACGAGCCGCTGGGCGATCGCCACGACCTGCTCGGCCGTCTTGCCGGCGGCGTAAATCACCTCCGGCGTGCCGGCGCGGGCGGGGCGCTCGGGATCGAGGCGCGCGTAGTCGCCGACCGGCGACACTGGCGCGGTGGTCGCGAAGGCGGCGAGTGTCGCCTGCAAATTCGTCACTGTTTCGGTCATGCGTCTTCCAGCCCCAACTCTACATGTTCCCTACACATTGTACCCGGTCTGACGATAGCACCAAGCAGCGGTGCTGTGCCAGTCGGCGAAGTCGGGCAGGCGGGCAGTCGGGCAGTGGGTTCGCGTCAGCACGGTGGCTGGTGGTGGGCGCGGTGCCGGTGTGGGGTGTCCCGGCGGTTGAAACCGCGGGCTGAAGGCTGCGGCCACAAAGTCCGCCTACGCGGACTAGGGCCGGTCAACGCATATGGGTATCAATCAGCCCCGGCATCGTAGTGAACCCGGTCCCCGCGCATGGGGACTTCGTGGCCGCAGCCATCTAGCCCCGGATTGAAATCCGGGGTGGCCCTCAACAGCAACCACGCTTGCAGCCAGGCGCCGTGCTGACCGAAACCCACTGCCCACCTGCCCGTCTCGTCTGGTGGCTGCAAAGCGCAACCCCGGCCAGTGCCGGGGTTGCGTGGGGAAAGGGGAGAGGAACATATGTGTATGCCTGTTGATAGTTGAGCGCCGCACGCTTGAAAGGGTGTGGCGCGCTGGATTCAACGTAGCAGCGCAATGTTAAGGCACGCTGAACGCGGGCTTAGGCGCCGGTTAAATCGCGTTCCTCCTTTACCCTACGTGCTCCGTGCTTGTTGGTAATATGTGGAGCGGCGCGCTGGCTGGTTGATGTTCCGATGTGACCGGCCAGATCACTGGCTGGCGCGCGGTCAGCGGCAGCAGCGGGGCCAGCCGGTTCAGCAGCATATCGCGCGTCACTGGCAAGGTCAGTACCTTGTCCGCCAGGCGTTGGGCGAGCAGTGAGGCTTCGGTTGAATGGGCGCAGAAGACCAGTGGCGCCCCCTGGCTGACCGCGCGAGCGCGGGCGACAGTGCGAGTGATTGCGCCGCTGGAGTCATCAAGCGTACCGGTGATGACGAGGTCGGGCGCCTCATCAAGAATGATCACATCGGTGTTGGCTGCCGGTATGTCTTGAATCGTACAGTGATGGCCCGCCGCGCGCAGCACCGGCAATATCGCGTGATGCCACGTCGCCTTGCCGACCACGATGAGAATCCGCGCCATCTCCCAGCCCTCTCTGCGCTGCGCGCCTCGGTCGCCGAATTGGCCTGGATGCTGGGTGCAACGGCGACAACGACAATGCCCGTATGGGGGTTGTACCTGCGAGCGACGATATAGCCAGCCGCGTGTGCTGTCACAGCACTATCTATGCCACCAATGTCGGTGAAATAGCCAAAGGGTCGCAGGACTGAAGGTCAAAGGTCGACAGTCTTTGCGGTCAGCACTGTAGATTGTTTGTGAACGCAGGCTGACAGTAAGCCGCTGCCTCATCACGAGCGACCTTCGACCTTTAGACCTGCGACCTGCGACTTGCGGTGAGCCAGTCCGGCCAGTTGCAGGTCGCGCCGTCGGCGCCGGTTTCGCGCAGGCGCTCAACCTGGTCACGGCGATCGAGGCGCCAGGCGCGCACGGTGAGACCGCGCTCGTGCGCCTGGGCGACGCGGCGCGCGGTCAGGCGGTCTACGGGTGGGCAGATTTGGGCGAAGCCGCGCCGCACGATGCGCTCGATGGTGTCCGGCTCGAAGGTCGGCGTGAGGAAGCCGAGCGTTAGGCGTGGTTCCAGCGACCGCGCTTCCAACAGGGGCGCCCAGGCAAAGGAGGTCACCTGCACGCGATCGAACGCTTGCCGTGCTTGTAGCAACCGCACCAGCGGCGCTGTGGCGCGCGGGTCTTTGATCTCCAGCACGAGCGGCAGGCGCAGGGCATACTCGACCAGCAGTTCCTCCACCGTCAATACGCGCTGGCCGGTGTACTCGGCGCCAAACCAGCCGCCGAGATCGAGGCGGCGCAATTCGGCCAGCGTGTAATCGGCCACCGGCCCCTGCCCATCAGAGTTGCGGTCTACGATCGCGTCATGCCAGAGAATGAGTTCGCCATCGCTGGTCAGCTGGACATCGGTCTCGATCGCGTCGCTGCCCAGTGCGATGGCGCGGTCAAACGCCGCGCGCGTATTCTCCGGCGCGTAGCCCGACGCGCCCCGGTGCGCGATCGCCCACATTGGCCCCTCCTGGTGAGAGCGTGAGTGCGTGAGTCGTGAGTCGTAAGCAGGTTCGAGTCAGCGCAGTGCCTATCTGCTGGCGTAGTACTGAATCAAGCAACTCACGACTTACGCACTCACGCTCTCACGACTAATCAGCGGCGGCGTAGTTCGCGTTGTCCTGGAAGCGGTTGAGGACTTTTCGTGCCACGCCGAACGGATCGGACGAGATGACCGACGCGGCGTAGAGTTCCATCGCGCCGAAGTCGGCGGTGCGATTGGTCGGGTCGCCACGGTCAACCAGGCGCACCACGATCGGGAAGTTCTGCCAGCCGCCGTGGTCCGCCGCCGGATCGAGTGGCGCGTGGTAGAGCACGACGTTGAAACTGGTCACGCCAAGTTCGGAGATCAGACACTGGACAGCCTGGTAGAGCGCCTGGGCCAGCGTCGTGTCGCAGCGGTCGGCCAGCAGCACCAGTTCCTTCTCTTTGATCGGCGTCAGGTGCGCCAGGAGCCGCACGCCGTCGCGCTCGGCCGCCAGGCCGAGGTCGCGGTGGACAGCGTAGAGTTCCTCGAAGTAGTTGCGGTCGAACACCGTCCGGTGCATTTCGGCGGCGCGGCGCAACTGCTCGATTTTGGCGTAGTGCATCCCGCGCGCCAGGCTGATTTGCGCGTGGCCGTGTGGGATAGACGCGCCGGCTTTCCAGAGACAGTTCCACATGAAGAGCGGGTAGATCGCGGCCGGGTCGGCCGCGTGGGCCCGCTGCCACCAGCGGCGAGCGACATCGAGGAAGTCGGCGACGGCCTCCTCATCGAATCCCAGCGGGTCGTGTTCGTTGAAGATGATGACGCCGTGCCAGCCATCGTACTTGGCGATATTCGACGCGGTGACGCAGCAGCGCCCTTCGATGCGCCCGAAGACATCCTCCGGCGTATTGAGCAGCGGTTCGCAGAAAGGGTCGGGCGCGTTGCGCGCGAGCTCGGTGAGCAGTTCTTCGGGGATACGCGCTTCGAGCGGGCGCTGCGCGCGGACTTCGTTGAAGAGTGCGCCTTCCATCGTCGCCCGGTTCGTAATCTTGACAACTTTCTGTCGCCGGACCTGCTCGACCGAGCCGAAGTAGCGTTCGATCCAGCGCGTCATATGCTCGGGCGGATTCAGTTCGCCCACCGCGCTGGAAACGTGATAGAGGCGTTCAAACCGTTCCCGGCTTGTGGTGGGGAGTGCGGCGACCAGTTGCTCGATGTCGAGCACACTCGCCGACGCCAACGCCGGGGTTGACTGCGTTGCCATGTCGCTCCTTAAACCCTCATTCGTTTTCACGCGAGCGCGCTGGCAAAAGCCGGGTGCCGCCCGCACAAATCTCCCTCGGCGGGCTGGCGCAGACCCCGAGCTGGCGGCTCTCGCGTACGGGAAGTGTAGCAGATAGGCGTTGGGATGGGAAATTCGCATTACGACCCTCACCCCCTGACCCCCTCGCCCGTGACAGGGGCGAGGGAGAACTCGATCCGGCCGCAGAATGTTCCCCCTCGCCTACAAGGCGGGAGAGGGGACAGGGGTAAGAGTCGCCTGATCAGGAGGGCGCGGCGGTTTCGTCGCGCACGCCGCCGCCGAAGTACTGGCGCACGTCGGCCTCGCGGTCGCGCGCGGTGACGATGGTGAGCACGTCGCCGGGCTGGAACTCGGTGTCGCCATGCGGCAGCAGCACGACCCCCTCGCGGCGGCAGGTGATCAGCAGTGTCTCCGGAGGGAGCAGCGCCGCCCGGAGCGGTTGGCCGAGGAGCGGCGAGCCGGGCGTGACGACGGCTTCGAGCAAGACACTCCCTGGCGCGATGCCCGCCGCGCGGCGCACGGTGCGGCCAATGCCCACTTTGTACGCTTGCAGAATCCCGGCCACGCTCACCAGCCCGGCCACACGCCCGCTCGTCTCGTCGAGCACCGGCGCCCAGGAGAGGTGATCGGCGACGAGGGTATCGAGGGTATCGTCCAGCGCTTGCGAGCGGTCGAGGCGTAACTTCGGCGCGCTCATCGCCGCGCGCACCTCGGCGTCAGTCGGCAAGCTCCGGCGCGTCAGATCGCCGGCGGTCAATACACCGGCGATATGGCCGGCGTTGTCCAGCACCGGGCCACCCGTGACGCCGGTGGCGCTGGCCGCGCGCAGTCGCTCCGCCGCGTGCGCCAGCGATTCGTCCGGCGTGAAGGTCAGCGGTGCCGGTTCGAGCGCGTCGGCGACGGTGAGCGTCGCGAGCAGCGGGAGGGTGAACTGGTAGCGGTGCGCGGGCGAATCGGCCCGGCTGCCGAGCTGGCTGCGGTAAATCGTGTTGTTGCCGACCAGCAGCGTCGCCAGCCCGACCGCGACCATCGCCGGCGCCAGCAGGGTCAGATTGCCGGTCATCTCCGCGACCATGATCATCACTGCCAGCGGCGCGTGGGCGATGCCGCCGAAGAGCGCCATCATGGCGACAATCGTGAAACTGGCTGGTTCATTGGGCATACCGGGCAGCCAGCCATAGGTCAGGCGCCAGAAGGCCGCGCCGAGCATCCCGCCGATGACCATGCCGGGACCGAAGATGCCGCCCGACCCGCCGGAACTAATGGAGAGTCCGGTAGCGAGAATCCTGGCGAACGGCAGCAGCACGACGATCCAGAGCGGCAGCGTCAGCAATTGCTGGCTCATGCCGATTTGCACCCAACCGTAGCCGGTGCCGAGCACCTGGGGCAGCGCCAGCGCGATCAGGCCGACAAGGAGGCCGCCAAGCGCCGGTTTGACGGCGCGCGGCAAGCGCAAGCGGCGAAAGAGGCGCTCGATGCCGTAGAAGCCGCGTGCGTAGGTGATTCCGACGAGACCGCAGAGGAGGCCAAGCGCCGCGAAGTAGAGAAGTTGCACCGGATTGTTGAAGACGATATTGCCTTGCGTGCCGAAGATCGGCTCGAAGCCGGTGAAGGAGCCGAAGATGGCGTAGCCGACGATCGAGGCGATCAGGGCGGGGATGATGGCTTCGGCTTCGAGGTCGTGGACATAGAGAATCTCCGCCGCCAGCATCGCGCCACCGAGCGGCGCGCGGAAGATCGCGCCGATACCAGCGCCCATGCCGACCGCAACGCAGAGGCGGCGATCGGTCGCGCTCAGGCCGAGCAGGCTCGCGAGCAATGAGCCGAAACTGGCCGAGATTTGCGCGGTCGGTCCCTCGCGGCCGGCGCTGCCCCCGCTGCCGATGGTGATGGCCGAGGCGATGAGCTTGATCGGCGCGATGCGGGCGCGCACCTGCCCCGCGCGGTAATGGAAGGAGGCGATTGCGGCGTCGGTGCCGTGGCCTTCGGCCTCCGGGGCGAGCGTAAAGACGAGCACGCCACTGATGAGACCGCCGAGCGTCGTCACCAGCGGCACCAGCCAGGGCCGGGCGAACGCGCGCACGGTGGTGTCGCCCCCTTCACCGGCCGGTGACGGCGGGTAAACGCCCGCGACCACACCGAGCGCGTAGTGACTGACCAGCCGGATCGCCTCGTAGAAGACGATCGCGCCGACGCCGGCGACAATACCGATCAGCACCGCGAGAAAAATCCACTTCGTGAGAAAGCGAGTGCTTTCGGTGCCATCCGCTTCACGGACGGCGCGCAACCGGCGGGCCAGCGCTTCGCGCGCCCCCGTGACGACGCCTATGGCTGACATGCCCGCGAGCCTCCCCTTCCCCTGTGGCGTCACTGCGTCGCCGGTAGTGTAGCGCACCCGGCGCGGGGGTGCAGGGCGAAGCGAAAGCCGGATAGCCTACGAACATGCGCGGATATACGCCAGCGCGGTCTTGTCCCCGCGCTGGCGCGGTCGCTTTAGCGTCGAGTGCGCGCCGTACCGGCTATGCGTGGCGCTCGATGTCGCCGGTCTCCAAGCGCTGTGGCACCAGCGGCCGGACCGATTCGAGCACCGAGTGAATCGCTGTCTCGGCGGCGCGCAGCTGGTCGCGGATGTCGAGCAAGGCCGGCGGCGCGATGGTATTGACGCGCGGCTGGCGTGAGTCGCCGTCGGCGATAAACGCCCGCGCCTGCATGACCGAGCGCCGGAGCGGCAGGCCGTTGCTGAGTCCCTGCTTGATCAGCACGCACAGGTCAATGGCCTCGCCATTGTAGCGGTCAGGGTGGCGCTCGGCGGTGGTGATATACCCCCGGAGCGTCCAGTGGCTGACCTGCCTGGTCGTAATCCCGCACAACTCGGCCAGTTGCGCCTTCGTGAGGGCGAGGCTTGACCAGAGCGCGCTGCGATTGGGCGGTGTGAGCACGGGCATCTTCGTCATTGCTATCCTCCCCGCGTAGCACCGAATACGAGCCACTTCACCTGGGACTGTCTGTTACTCGTGGCTCGCCATTTCTCTTTCGCCGTCTGGCGATGCTGCCGGCAGTGCAATCGGCACATGCATTACGGCGCCCAGGGCCATTTTGAGCGCCGATTCCGCGGCGCTGAGATAGGTATAAAGCTGATCAAGCGATGGTGGAGCGGGTAGGGCGACCGGTCCCTGCTCCTGCTCCGCTGCCAGTGTCGCGCGTGCCGACTCAACCGCGCGCTGGAGCGACAACCCTCGCGTCAGCCCCTGCTTAATCAAGATACAGTAGTCTATTGCTTCACCATTATACTTCACCGGCGTGCGATCGGACACCGGGAGATAGCCACGGTGGGTCCAGTAGCTCACCTGACGTGGCGTCAGGCCGCAGAGCGCGGCCAGCTGTGTCCTGGGCAGCGCGAGCCGGTTCCAGAGCGCGCCACGGTCGGGTGGCGCGAAGACGAAGTGCCGCCGTGATGAATGCATCGTGCCATCGCCTCGGGCACACTACCGGCCACCCTGGCCGGCGCGTCGCCAGTGTGGTTCCCCCAATCACGATTGTACGCCCATCTGTGCAAATTGTCACTAACGGGGGTCGCAGGTCGAAAGTCGCTCGCGAGGAGGCAGTGGCGTGCTGCCAACCGGCGTTCGCAGACACACCGCAGTGTTGACCAGAGAGACCTTCGACCTGCGACCTTCCGACTTTCGACCCCCGTTATGCTATGCTGCCAGAACACGCCCGAACATTGCGTGGAGGAGTGAAGAGTGATGGAGCCGGTAGGGCAGGTCATCATCGAAAAGGATGTGCCGGCGACAATGCGCGACGGCACGATACTGCGGGCGGACGTCTACCGGCCGGCGGTGGCTGAACCGCTGCCGGCGCTGCTGACACGCACGCCGTACGGCAAGGACTTCCCGGTTTCCACGACCTACGTAGATGTCATTCGCCTGGCGCGGCGCGGCTATGTGGTGATTATCCAGGATGCGCGCGGCTGCTACGCGTCGGCGGGGGCGTTCGTGCCGTTCGAGGCCGAGTTCGAGGATGGCTTTGATACAGTCGAATGGGCCGCGCGCCTGCCCTGGTGCAACGGTCAGGTCGGCATGTGGGGCGCGTCGTACTTCGG
>DASUBC010000182.1:0-3352 GCA_035763465.1 Thermomicrobiales bacterium | reverse complement strand
GGCAGCGTGATGCGCTGCGCGCCGGTCGGCTTATTCCACGCCCGACGGCCGGCGGCGCTGGTGCGCGATAGCCTGATCTCCTCCAACCTGACCCACGCCGATCCAAAGTCGGCCTGGAGCACGGTCGCGGTCAATCTGGCGATTGTCGAACTTTTACAGGGGCGGCACGATGGTCTGATCGAGCGTGTCGCCGCCCAGATCGAGGAGCCGCATGTGCGCGAAACACTGCTGACGGCGCCGAAGCAACCGCGCAAGGCGATTCGCAGTGGTGGCTACGTGCTCGAAACGCTCGGCGCGGCTTTCTGGGCGCTGGAAAACCATCAGACGTTCGAAGATGTCGTGGTGGCGGCGGTCAATCTCGGCGACGACGCGGACACCGTCGGCGCCGTGGCGGGGGCGCTCGCCGGAGCGCGCGAAGGCGTTGACGCGCTGCCGGAACGCTGGACGGCAGTGCTACACAACGCCGAGCACCTGGCCGATACCGCGCTGGCGCTGCATCGCCTGGCCCACCGGCCCAGCTGCCAGCCGGCGTCGGACCTGGCTTCAACCCAGGCGTAACCACACCGCCGCCACTACGTTCTTTCGTCAGCGAGGGCGTGAACACGTGAGCAAGTTCGGGTCGGCACAGCGCCTGCCTGCCGGCACGGTGATCGTCCGAGCAACTCACGCCTTACGCGCTCACGCGCTCACGACTCTGAACCCGCACCTGGCACAGCGCCGCGCCAGCCGCTATCATCCCGCGCAGTATGGACCAACAAGGCACGATTATGAGAAAGGATACACGAGCAGTGGCCGAGCGGACGTTCTCGCGCGTGCTGGTAACCGGCGGCGCGGGCTTCATTGGTTCCAACTATGTGCATTATTTGCTCGAACAGCATCCGGGGTACGAAGTCGTTGTGCTCGACAAGTTGACGTACGCGGGTAACCTGGCGAACCTGGCCGATCTCGACCACGACCTGCGCTATCGCTTTGTCCAGGGCGACATCGCCGATCCGGCGGCGGTCGAGCAGGCGATCGCCGGCTGTGACGCCGTCGTCAACTTCGCGGCCGACAGCCATGTGGACCGTTCGTTGCACGACCCGGGCGGCTTTATCCGCACCGATGTCTACGGTGTCTTCGTGCTGCTCGAAGCCGCCCGCGCGCACGGCGTCAAACGCTTCCTCCAAATCAGCACCGACGAGGTCTACGGCCATTTCCCCACGGGCGGCGAGTCGCGCGAGAGCGACCGGCTCCGCCCGCGCAACCCCTATTCGGCCGCGAAGGCGGGCGGCGAGATGATGGTCAACGCCTATGTGGAAACGTATGGCCTTGACGCCGTCATCACGCGCGGCTCGAACACGTTCGGTCCCAATCAGTATCCCGAGAAATTCATTCCGCTGATGATCACGAATGCGATCGAAGATCGCCCGTTACCGATCTACGGCGACGGCCAGCAGCGGCGCGATTGGCTCTATGTGCGCGATCACTGCGCGGGCGTAGACCTGGTGCTGCACCGGGGCGCGACTGGCGCGGCCTACAACCTCGGCGGCGGCAATGAGCAAGTCAATCTGGCGGTGGCCCGGCTCATTCTCGCCCGGCTCGGCAAGTCCGAAGCGCTGCTCCAGCATGTTGGCGACCGGCCCGGCCACGACCGGCGGTACGCGCTTGACACCACGCAGGCGGAGGCGCTGGGGTGGGAGCCGCGCCACGACTTCAGCATTATGCTGGCCGAGACGATTGACTGGTACGCCGCCAATGAAAGCTGGTGGCGCGCGATCAAATCCGGCGAATTCGCCGAGTGGTACGAGCGGAACTATGCCGCGCGTGGGCTGCATGTTGGTTGAGGGGATAGGGGATAGACGATAGGGGATAGGTGCTCATCACCAGGCAGCGCTTATCTATGAGCACGGTGCTGGTGAGAGACTATCCCCTATCCCCTACCGTCTGGTACTTAGGTGGTGATGCGAAACAAGAGTACGGTTCTGCGGTGGTCCGGCCGCGCGGCGGTGGTGATCGGTGTCCTGGCTGTCGCCATATATCTCGCCCTCACCAGCCTTTATGATACCCACGCTCCAGTCGTTACCACGCTGCTGTTCCTGCTGGTCACCGGCATAGTCGCCATCGCGCTGACCAGCCAGTTCCCGCTCTGGCTCGTCTTGCCCGAACTGCTGCTCGGCCTCGGTTTCCTGGCCGCCCTGGCTGGCTCATGGCCGGAACCAACGGCGGGCGCGCTTGCCAGCGTCCTGCGCTCACCGGCGTTGTGGGGCACACTGGCGATTGTGGCCGGCGGGATGGCGCTCCTGGCGGCGCTCGAACGCTGGCCGCGCGCCGCCAGGCGCTGGCTCTGGCTGCTGACCTATCTCGTGGCGAGCGGCGGCCTGGCCGCCTGGTGGTACTGGGGGCCGGCGCGGAGCCAGCTGGCCGCGCTGCCCCATCTCAGTCAGCTCGACCACCAGGCGCTCGCCTATCTCCCCGCCGTGCTCGCCATTGGCACGGGCGCTCAGCTGCTGCTCGGCCTACTGATTCCCCATGGCGCGTGGCGTAAGGCGGCGATCGCCGATCTGACCGCCACCCTGGTGCTCATGCTGGCGCCGGTCACGGCGCAGGTGTTGCCCCAGCGCACGCCGTTGCCCTTTGAAGGGACATTTCACATCGCCTGGCTGGCCGCCTTTCTGATCCTGCTGGTGGTCTTGCGCGCGGCGGTCGCGTTTGCCTTCTTGCTCGGCGCGGCGCGCGATTGGGTTCAGCCTGGCCGGAAGCGCGACGAACGCCGCCTGGCGCTGGCCTTGCTGGTCCTCTGCCTGCTGGTCTACTGGCCGGTTGGGCTGTGGCGCAGCAGCGCACTGGGCCTGACGGGCGACGAGCCGCAGTACCTGGCCGCAACGATGAGCCTATGGCAGCACCACAATCTCGAACTGACCGACGGCATGTTCAGCGGCTGGATGGCGGAGCATGTTTTCGATCGGGAGAACGATCTCCGGGTAGACATTTACGAAGACCAAAAGGCTGATCGGATGCTGTTCAGCCGCGCCTGGGGCACGCCCCGCCAGACGATCTACCTGCCCCTGGTGGGCGGCGACCAGACTGCCACAACGATCGAACTGCTCAATCCAAACCTGGAATCGGCGTCGGCGCAAATCACCTACCGCGATGACAAGGGCACGGACGTCACCACGCAGCAGGTCACGATCGCGCCTGGCGCGACTGCGGTGCTGCCAGCCGTGCAAGGGGCCGGTCAGCAGTTGAGCGCCGCGATCGAAGCGGCGAAGCCAGTGCTGGCGGCGGCGCTGGTCGGCGGCCAGGCCGGGCGCGAACTCTACTTTGGCGGAGTGGCGCTGCCGCGCCAATGCATCCCGGTGCATCTGGATGACCG
>DASUBC010000181.1:0-11308 GCA_035763465.1 Thermomicrobiales bacterium | reverse complement strand
TGTCGCCAGTCGTCAGTTCATTCCGCGTTCCGCGCTCCACGCTCCGCGTTACGAATGGCCTTCCTTGGGACTCGTGGGCTTGGTGGAGGTAGCGCCGCCCTCCTGTCCTTGCCCTTCTTCGCGCGCCGCGTCGTCCTCGCGGCCCAGCAGGCGCAGCGCGGCGGCGGTGACATGCTCGGCGGTGAAGCCGAACTGCTTCATGTTGGTGTCGCCCGGCGCCGAAGCGCCGAAGCGGTCAATGCCGATCGTCGTGCCTTCCGCGCCCGCCCAGCGTTCCCAGCCGAGCGTGGCGCCGGCCTCGACCGTAACGCGCTTGCGAACGCTGCTTGGTAGCACCTGCTCGCGATAGGACTCGTCCTGCGCCGCGAAGAGATCCCAGCTCGGCATACTGACGGCGCGGGCGCGCACGCCGTAGCCGGCGAGCCGCTGCTGAGCGCCGGCGCAGAGCGCGACTTCCGAGCCGGTGCCGATCAGAATGACTTCCGGCGCGCCGCCCTCCGCGTCGGCCAGGATGTAGGCGCCGCGCGAAACGTGTGCGTCCTTTGCGCCACTGCGGTCGAGGACCGGCAGATTCTGCCGCGAGAGCGCGAAGAGGGTCGGGCTATCCCGCTGCACCGCGACCACCCAGGCTTCCGCCGCTTCGTTGGCATCCGCCGGGCGGATGACCGAGAGGTTGGGGATGGCGCGCAGGCTCGCCAGGTGCTCGATCGGCTCATGGGTCGGGCCGTCCTCGCCCAGCCCGATCGAATCGTGGGTAAAGACGTAGACCGCTTTTAGGTGCGACAGCGCGCCGAGACGAATCGCGGGCCGCATGTAGTCGGAGAAGACCAGGAAGGTCGCGCTGAAGGGGATAACGCCGCCGTGCGCGGCCATGCCGTTGACGGACGACCCCATCGCGTGCTCGCGCACGCCGAAGTGAATGTTGCGCCCCGAATAATCCCAGGTCTTGCCGACCGCGCCCTGTGTCGCCGGGCTGCCCCAGCCGAGCGCCGGACTCTGGAAGTCGCCGCCATCCTTGATGACGGTATTGGTCGAGGGATTGAGATCGGCCGAACCGCCGATGATGTTGGGAAGGTGCTTCGCCAGCGCGTTGAGCGCCTGTCCGGCCGCGACACGCGTCGAGATTGGCTTGTCGCTCGGCTGCCAGGTCGGTAGATCGGCGTCGAAACCGTCCGGCAGTTCGCCGGTGAACAGGCGGCGCAGTTCGGCTGCTTCATCGGGATACTGATTGGCGTAGGCATCGAACCGGCTCTGCCAGTCCTGCTGCGCCGCCGCGCCCCGGTCTACGGCCTGCCGGAAGAAGGCGAGCGCCTCGTCGGGCAGGTAGAAGGTGTCGGTGGTCGGCCAGCCGAGCGCCTCTTTGGTTAGTTTCACTTCGTCGGGGCCGAGCGGATTGCCGTGCGCGGCGAAGGTGTCCTGCTTGTTGGGGCTGCCGTAGCCGAGGTGTGTCCGCACCAGCAGGAGCGAGGGCCGGCTCGTCTCGGCGCGGGCCTCTTCGATCGCGCGCGTGATTTCCTCGGTGTCGTTGCCGTCCGGCACATGGCGGATGTGCCAGCCGTACGCCTCGAAGCGCTTACCGACATCTTCGTTGAAGGTCAGGTCGGTCGCGCCGGCGAGCGAAATGTGATTCTGATCGTAGAAGTAGATCAGTTTGCCGAGACCGAGGTCGCCGGCCAGCGAGGCGGCTTCGGCGGCGACGCCTTCCATCAAGTCGCCGTCGGAGACGATGGCGTAGGTGTGGTGGTCAACAAGCGTGTGGTCGGGCCGGTTGTAGCGCGCGGCCAGCCAGGCTTCGGCGATCGCCATGCCGACGCCGTTGGCGAAGCCCTGGCCCAGCGGCCCGGTGGTAACTTCGACACCGGGCGTGTGGCCGCGCTCTGGGTGGCCAGGCGTCATGCTGCCCCACTGGCGAAAGTGCTTCAGCTCGTCAAGCGGCAGGGCGTAGCCGGTGAGGTGGAGCAGGCTGTAGAGGAGCATGGAGCCGTGGCCGGCCGAGAGAACAAAGCGGTCGCGGTCGGGCCAGTGCGGATCCTTGGGATTGTGCTTGAGGAATTTGGTCCAGAGCACGTAGGCCATCGCCGCCGCGCCGAGCGGCAACCCCGGATGTCCCGAGTTCGCGGCCTGCACGCCATCAATGGAGAGGGTGCGAATGGTGTTGATCGCCAGGCGCTCCAGCGCGGGGCTGACCTGGCCTTCTACCTGTCCTACCGCCACAGTTCCTCCTCTTCTTGCTGTGTGGCTCGCGCCGGGTGGGCGGCGAGCGGAGTATCAGTTCCACCTTAATACTAGCGCGGGTCAACGTCAAAGGATTCCCGGCAGGATGTATGCCAAGAATGCGCGTTCCTCACTATGGAGTGTACCAGTTATGCGAATGATCGGTCAGAGTCAGATAGAGTGGGGGCGCGGCGCTGGTGCGCGGCGGGGCCGGGGCTGACCACCGCAGCCCCGCCGCATGGCTCCGCGTGGCGCCCGCTGCGTTACCCGGCGGCGTCTGCCACCGGCTCTGGCGCGCGATAGCGCGCCAGGCGCTTAATATTGAGCAGATTGCGGTAGGTGATATTGTCGGTGGTCGAGTTCCCGCCGAAGGTGCCGCATCCCAGCGTGAACGAGGGTTCCAGCCCCGACGTTACTCCGCACACGCCCTGCACGGCGGGCGAGTTCGCCAGGATTCGACTGGCCGGCATCTCCACGCCGAACCGCTCAATCAAGGCCGGTGAGGTGGAATGGATGACCGCTGTGTGCCCCGTCCCCTGGTGTCGCAACAGGCGCCGGGAGAGCGCGAAGCCCGCGTCCACATCCGGCGCTGCGAAGAGCGACAACACCGGGGCGATTTTCTCGCCCGCGTATGGGCTGTCGAAGTCAACCTCCGCCGGCACGACAATGACGCGGATCGGATGGTCGCGGGTGATGCCGAGAAACGCGGCGATGCGCCCCGCATCCTGGCCGATGATCTGTGGGCGGAACGACTGGCCGGTCTCGATGGCGGCAGCGGTGAAACGCGCTGCTTCCGGCGGTGTGAGCACCGCCGCGCCCGCCGCTTCCAGCGCGGCGCAGAAACGGTCGCGGACGGCGGCGACCACGACCAGATTGTGCTCGGCGCCGCATATCAGGCCGTTATCGAATGACTTGCTCACGACCACCGCCTGCGCGGCGGCGGTCAAGTCGGCGTCGGCGCAGATGAGCGCAGGCGCGTTGCCGGGGCCGACGCCAATAGCGGGTGTGCCCGAGCTGTACGCCGCCTTGACCATCCCTGCGCCGCCGGTCGCGAGGATCAGGCCGACGTCAGGGTGGCGCATAAACTGCGCCGTCTTCTTGCGCGTGCTCCGCGCTGTGACCCATTGCACGAGATCGCCGGGGGCGCCGTGTTGCTCCAGCGCGGCGCGGATCAGCTCGCCGGTCGTGTTGCCGACACCGAGGCAGGCATGGTGGAAACTGAGGATCAGGGCGTTGCGCGCTTTGAGGCAGATCAGCGCCTTGTAGACTGCTGTGGCGACCGGGTTCGTAACGGGAATGATGCCAAAGACGACGCCGACGGGGCTGGCGATCTCCGTCACGCCGCGCACGGCATCGGTGTGCAGCGGGCCGGACGCCGGCTTGCCGGCCAGGGATTGGTACACGGCCATGCTCGCCAGCTGAATCTTCGTCACCTTATCGGGCACATTGCCAAGATGCGTTTCCCGCACCGTGGCCACAGCCAGTTGCTCTGCCTGGGCCGCCACTGCCTCCGCCACGCCGCGCACCAGGCGGTCAATGCGCTCCTCGGTCCAGGACTCGATAATGCGCTGCGCGGCCTGGGCGCGAGCGACGAGCATTTCCACTTCGGGGTCATTCGCCTCGGGCAGCAGGTACTCCGCGAGCCGCGCGGTCGTCTGGCGGAGTTTGAGCGCGGCATCGCGCCCCAGCGCATGGACGACCGCCAGGCCAAGTCGCGGCTGGCGCGCGCACAGTTCTTCCAGCCCCGTGGCCGAGAGGTAGCGCGCCGTCACCGCGGTCTCCGCGTAGGCGCTTGCGGAGCGGGTGAGCCGGTCGAGCAGGCTCAGTTCCCCCAGCAACTCACCCGGTTCGAGATAGCCGAGGACGTTGTCGGTATCGAGGCTGTCGCTGTCTATGCCGGGCCGTTCGAGTTCGAGGCGGACACGGCCCTCCTCGATGATATAGCACCCGTCGCCCGGTGAGCCGGCAGGAAAGATGCGCTCGCCGGCGGCGAAGGTCAGGCGCTCGGCGTAGGGAGTCAGCAGCGCGCTTTGCTCGTCGGTCAGGGTATCGAGTGGAGCTGGAAAAGCCATTGCAGTCTCCTTTGTCTGCTACTCGTCGTGTACCGCCGCGCCCTCGCGTGGCCGGATGGCGGGCGGCTGGCTGGCCGCGCCGGCCGACAGCGAATCGCGCAACACGCCGAAGTGCTGCACGAGCGTACTGAAATCCTGCCGGGCGATACTCAGCACGCGCGTGTCAACGGCGGCCCGCACCGTCGCGGTCCGCTCTGTATCACGCAATAGGGCGATTTCACCGAAGTACTGGCCGGGGCCGAGCCGGGCCAGGGGCGTCTCACCGTCAGGCGTCTCGCGTACTACTTCGACCTCGCCCTCGGTGACGATATAGAAGCGGCTGCCCGGCTCGCCCTGGTGGACGATGACCTCACCAGCCGCGAAGCGCATCGGCACAATTGTGTCGCTACGCGAGACCCGGAGTTGCGCGATGTCGCGCGGCGCAAGGGCGTCAATCAGCCAGCCAGCGGTCAGCGCCAGCCGGCGGTCCCAGGGTTTGATGAGCGCCAGGAAGACCAGCCGCCAGATGAGCGCCGCCGGCAAGCCCTCCAGCTGAATACCCTTGATTTCGGCCAGCGCGTAGCCCTTCGTCAGCAGCGCGGCGGCGACGTCCTCCGCGCGACAGGGCCGCAGCCGCCGCCCGCGAATTTCCGCCAGGATGTTCGCCGCTGCCTGCTCTCCCTCCGCAAACGCCAGCAGCGCGGTCGCGGGATAGGGCTGGCCCGTCTTGAGATCGGGGATAGCGGCGTTGTCACCGATGGCGTAGACCCTCGGCCAGTCGAGCACGCGGCAGAACTGGTCGCAGGCGATGCGCCCGCGCGTGAGCTCGACCGGCAGGCCGGCGACCAGAGGATGTGTGCCGATGCCGACCGTGACAATAAGCGTCCTGGTCGGAATCTGCTCGCCGGTGGTCAACGTGGCCGTGGCGGCCGTCGCCGAGGCCAGCCCGGTGTTCAGGCGCAGTTCGACGCCACAGCGTTCCAGGTGACGGGCGGCGCGCCGGGCCAGCCCCTCGTTGAGCGCCGGCAGGAGGCGTGACGCGGTACCGAGCAGCACGAAGCGGATCTCGCCGGCGGCGATACCTGGAAAGTAGCGGAGTGCGCCACGGACCAGCGCGTTTGCCTGCGCGCCGATTTCCACGCCTGCGAAGCCCGTGCCCGCGACAACGAAGGTGAGGAGCCGCCGTCGCTCCTCGGGATCCTGCTCGATGGAGGCGCGTTCGAGCACGTCAAGCAGATGATTTCGCAGGTGGAAGATGTCGCCGACCGTCTTGGTTTGCAGGCCATGTTCGAGCAGGCCGGGAAAGCGGGAGACGTCCGTGACTGAACCGAGCGCCAGCACCAGATAGTCATACTCCAGGGTGAGCTGGCTGCGTTCGTCGCCGCGCCCGAGCAGCACTCGGCGATTGGGCAGGTCAATGCGTTCTACTTCGTAGGTATAGATGGTGGCGCCCGGCAAGAGCTGGCGGAGCGGCAGCAGCGCGTGCTGGGGCTGCACCGCGCCAGACACCATTTGCGGCATCAGTCCGTGAAAGACCTCGGCATTCTGGTAGTCAACGAGGGTAACATCCAGCCGGTCGCCGGACCGGCGCGCTTTCAGCAAGTGCCGGGCGGCATGGACACCGGCATGGCCGCCGCCGAGGATGAGTACGCGGATTCGCCGCGCGTCTTGCGCCATCGCCACCTCCTCTCGTTGTCGCCACGGCAGACACACGCGAAGAAGCGGATGACGTTTGCGTTCGTGAGGAAGAATCGCCCGTCAGTTGCTCCGCAAGTGCTGGTCGGAAGCGGATGCAGCGGCCACCAGCGCACTGGCAGCACGGCTCGCATTCGCGCGGCTACGTGACAGTTTGACTATACGGCGACCCGCCAGCACTGTCAAACGAGAGCGAGACGTGAGTCGTGAGAGGGTTCAGGCCAGCACCGTGCTTATCTGCTGACCCAGTGCCGTCCCCAAGCAACTCACGACTCACGACTCACGCCCTCCTAATAGGTGGCGCGGCCACCGGAGATGTCGTAGACCGCGCCGGTGCTGAAGGAGCATTCCGCGCTCGCCAGCCAGGCGACGAGCGCGGCCACTTCCTCCGCGCGCCCCGGTCGCCCCAGCGGAATCCGGCTGACCATGTAGGCGACCGTTTCGGGCGTCGCCTGGGCGAGAATCTCCGTCTCGATTACCGCCGGCGCGATGCAGTTGACGCGAATCTCGGTGGCGGCGAGTTCCTTGCCCAGCGATTTCGTCAGACCGATCACGGCGGCCTTCGTCGCGCTGTAGGCGGCGAGATTCGGATTGCCCTCTTTGCCTGCGATCGAGGCGACGTTGACAATCCGTCCCCAGCCCGTTTCGAGCATGTGCGGTGCCACCGCGCGGCAGCAGTTAAAGACGCCGGTGAGATTGACCGCCAGCGTGCGCGCCCATTCGTCGTCGGTCACGTCAATCAGCGGCTTGTTCGGGCCGACGATGCCGGCGTTATTGACGAGCACGTCAATGTGGCCCCACCGGTCGAGTACGGTCGCGACCAGCGCGTTCACGTCGGCAGGGTCGGCAACGTTGCAGGCCACGGGTAAGGTGTGGTCGCCGAGCGCCGCAGCGGCGGTGAGCGCGGTCGAGGCGTCAACGTCCGCCAGGGCGACGCGCAGACCATCAGCACAGAGTCGCCGGGCGATCGCCAGGCCAATACCGCGCGCCGCGCCCGTGACGATGGCGACCCGTTCCGCCGGTGCGTTGCTCATGCCGAACTCCTTTCCATGCACAGGGTCAATTCTTTGCCGCAAGATGTTCCGTTTTCGGCGGCGTTGCGCCGCTCAGTTCGGGTTGGAGCAGGTCATGGAAATGCTCCAACCGGGCGCGGGCGCGCTGATAGATCGGGTAGTTGCGCTCATCCGGCGTGTAGGTCTCGCCCAGCGGCGCCGGTGTGTCTTCCAGACCCGGAATGAGGTCGAGCGCGTCGAGCGCGAGCAGCGCCGCGCCGCGCGCCGATGCTTCCGGTTCCGCCGACGCGACGAGCGGCCGGCCGATGGCGTCGGCGATGATCTGCGGCCAGACCGGCCAGTGCGCGATCGCGCCGCCGCTGACGATGATCTGGTAGCCGTCCGCCGCGAGTGGGCGCAGCAGCTCGTGGACTAGCGCGAACCGATAGGCCACCGCTTCCAGTCCGGCCCGCGCGATGGCGACCGGCGTCGTATCGAGCGTGAGGCCCAGTATTGACGCGCGCGAGCGGGGATTCCAGTCGGGCGTGCGTTGCCCGGCGAGGTACGGCAGCACGGTGAGGCCGTGGCTGTCGGGGCGCTGCGCGGCGACCTGCTCGGCCGCGTCGTCGGGCAGCCGGAGCGTGGTGTGTAACCAGTCGGCCACGACGCCGCCATTACTGAGCGCACCGCCCAGCACGAAGCGCCGGCGGTCGAGGCGATAGCACCAGAGTTTGGGCGGAATCTCCACATCCTTCGTCGCGATAACGACGCGCATCACGCCGGAGGTGCCGATACTGAGCGCCAACCGCGTGGGGGTCACGCAGCCGCTGCCGACGTTGTTGCAGACGCCGTCGCCGACAGCCGGATACCAGGCCGCCTCGGCGAGCGCCGGCCAGCGCCCGGCCCACTCGTCGGTCAGGCGTGGCAACGCCTCATCGCGGTCAACCAGGGGCGGCAAATGGTCAGGCCGCAGGCCGAGCAGATCGAGCATCGGCTGGTCCCAGTCGGCGGTATGCTGGTTGAGTAGTCCAGTGCCAGAGGCCATCGCGACGCTGCACCCGTCGCCGCCGGTGAAGCGGCCGAGCAGGTATTCGCCGAAGCCGCACCAGCGCGCGGCCCGCTTGACCACCTGGGCCTGCGTCCCTTGTAGCCACCGCAGTTTGGCCGGCCAGTAACTCGCGTGGATGACGCAGCCAGTGCGGTCGTGTACCGCGCCCTCGTCAACTTCGACGCGGAGCTGGTCGGCGGCGTCGGCGCTGCGACCATCGGCCCAGGAATAGACCGGCGTTAGCGCGCGGCCGGCGCCGTCAACCGCCAGTAAGCTGTGCCAGAAGCAGGAGACACCGACCCCGGCGATCCGCTTCGCCAGCGGACCGGCCTGTTCGAGCGCGTCGTCAATCGCCGCCGCCATATGTTCGACCAGTTCAGCGGCGTCGGCTTCGGCCCCGCCGTCCGGCGTGAGGTTCATCCGGTAGTGCTTCTGACCAGTGCAATCCTTTACCGCGTGGCCCTGGCGGTCAAAGAGCATCGCGCGGACCGACGACGTGCCGGCGTCCAGCGCCAGCACCAGCGGCCCATCCTGACCAGCCGTTTGCTTGTCCTTTTCCCCCATAGCCTCTCCCCGTTCCCTTACTGCCGCCAGCTTATGCGCGCGCAGTCTACCACCAGCGGCGTGAGCGCGGCGGCTCTGTAATCGTTAAGTGAGTAGAGCGGGATGCCCGGCGTGCGACGTGGCACTCGCTCTGCGCTGTACGAGTCGGGCAGTCGGGCAGTCGGGCAGTGGGTTCTCGTCGGCACCGCGCTTGTCTGCTGCGTAGTGCTATTGAGGTGTGCCCTGGATTTATTCGGCGGCTGCCATCAGCGGTGCCGTGCCTGTCTGCGAGCGCGGCGCTAACCCGGCGCACTGCCCGACTGCCCGCCTCGGAGTTGCGCGCCACCCGGGCGCCAGGTATGATGATCAGTCCCGCCAGTTGGCGCGGAGCGAAGTGCGGACGAGGATACAATCATGGCAGAGACACAGCGTCGCCAGCGGTATACAGCGCAACCGTCCTCGAATGGCGATCATCCAGCAGCGCAGGCAGACGAGGGCGGCCGGAAAGCGCCGCTACAACCAAACCCTTCCATTAACCGGGCCGCGCGCTCCGGACGGCCGACCGAAGATGAGCAACTGCTCACCTCGCCGGCTAAGACGCAGCATGTGCTCGGACCGATGGCCTTCGACTTTACGTCGTCCGACCCCTGGCGCGTGCTGCGGATTCAGGGCGAATTCGTCCACGGCTTCGACGCGCTGGCGCACATCAGCCCGGCTGTCACCGTCTTCGGCTCCGCCCGTATTGACGAGCACGACGCCTATTACGCCAAGGCGGTCATCGTCGGCCGGCTGCTCGCCGAGCAAGGCTTCGCCGTCATCACCGGCGGTGGGCCGGGCATCATGGAGGCGGCGAACCGGGGCGCGCGTGAGGGCGGTGGCCAGTCCATCGGCTGCAACATCGAGTTGCCCCACGAGCAAGGCACGAACGCCTACGTGGACCTCTCGATCAATTTCCGCTACTTCTTCGTCCGCAAGACGATGTTTATGAAGTATGCCGAGGGGTTTGTGATCTTCCCCGGCGGGTTTGGCACGATGGACGAACTCTTCGAGGCGTTGACGCTGATCCAGACCGGCAAGGTGCGCGATTTTCCACTGGTGCTCTTTGGCCTTGACTACTGGCGCGGCCTGCTCGACTGGATGCGCGAGCGGATGCTGGTGGAGCGCAAGATTGACGCCGACGACCTCAACTTGCTGATTCCGACCGACGACCCTGCCGAAGCGGTCCACGTCATCACCGACTACTACCGTCGCAACCAGGCCAAACTGCCGCCCATCCCCGCCCACGCCGACGACTAACCAGCGCCTTTAGGGACGGTTTTCAACGCAGAAGACGCGGAGAGCGCAGAGACCACAGAGTTGAATGAGATTAGTGAGACCGGCGTGGTCGGTCAGGAGCCAGCCACGTAGTGTCGCCACCGCTCCTATTCTCTCGTTTCTCTCTCTGCGGTCTCTGCGCTCTCCACGTCCTCTGCGCTAAAAGGCCGGGTCGTCTTTGCCAGCCGCGCGGGGGCGCGCGATAATCGCCGGGCGGCGAGCTGGCGGCCTGGTGAGGATGAGGTGATGGCGGAGATCGAGCGGGTGGCGGTTATCGGTTCGGGTACGATGGGGCGGCAGATCGCCTTGCAGGTCGCGCGGCATGGCCTGCCGGTCGCGCTCTACGATATTGACCACGCGGCGCTGGATCGGGCGCGAGCGACCCAGCAAGAAATGGTGGCGCTGTGGGCGCCGGATGGTCCGGGCGCGGAAGTAGAGCGCGCGGCGATACTTGGGCGCATCACCTACGAGCCGGACCTGGGTGCGGCCGTGCGCGACGTCGCGGTGGCGATCGAAGCGGTACCGGAGCGGGTGGACGTGAAGCGGGCGGCCTTCGCGCAACTCGACGAATATCTGCGCGACGATGCGATCATCGCCACAAATAGTTCTTCGATCCGCGTGAGCCTGCTGGAAGACGCAACCGGCCGCCCGGATAGGGTGGCGAATTTCCACTTCTACCTGCCGGTGTGGGAGAACCCAATGGTCGAGGTCGGCGGGGGCACGCGCACCAGCGCCGCGACGATCGCGACGATGACGGCGTTCGCCCGCCGGATCGGCTTGCTGCCGCTCCTGGTGCGAAAGGAGAGCACCGGCTTCATCTTCAACCGCGTCTGGCGCGCGATCAAGAAGGAATGTCTCAAGGTCGCGGACAGCGGCGTGGCCTCATTCGAGGATGTGGACCGCGCCTGGATGATTCACTACAAGCTGCCGTGGGGGCCGTTCGGCAAGATGGACGACATTGGTCTCGACGTCGTGCAGGCGATCGAGGAGCATTACGCGAATGAGAGCGGCGATCCATCCGACCAGCCGCCGCCCATCCTGACGGAGCGCGTCACGCGCGGCGACCTGGGCCGGAAAACCGGGCGCGGCTTCTATACGTACCCCGATCCCGCCTATGCCCAACCCGATTTTCTCGACCCCGAAGCGGCGGCAGCGCGGGCGAGCGAGCAGTGAGCGAACTGGGGACGCCGCCGGATCCAGCGTTACGCCAGCCGCCCACCTTCGCGCTCGCCGCCGCCAGCGATGCTGAGTTCACAACCAGATTGCCGGCGATTGAGGCGTACCTGGTCGCGAACTTCCCCGGTCTACGTGGCCTGCGCCAGCACCGGCCGCACTTCGACCCCGAGCGCGAGCGGACGACCGATCCGATCGAGCACACGCTGGAAGTGATTGTGGCGCTCGACACGCACGATCTGCCGTCGCGCGACGTGCTGATTCTCCGGGCAGCGACG
>DASUBC010000180.1:0-2622 GCA_035763465.1 Thermomicrobiales bacterium | reverse complement strand
CTGAGGTCGTCGAGGATGGCGCGGAACTGTCTGGAGAGTTCGCGGTAGTAGGGGAAGTCGCCGCGCACGATGACGGCATCGGGGCAGAGGCGGAGGGCCTGGCCCATCGGCATCGCCGAGCGGACACCGTGCTTTCTCGCCTCGTAGGTCGCCGAGGCCACCACGCCGCGCGTTGACCCGCCGACGATGACCGGCTTCCCGCAGAGGTCGGGGCGGCGCAGCACCTCGGCGCTGGCGAAGAAGGCGTCCAGGTCGATATGGAAAATCCAGCGTTGGGCCATCGGTGCCACACCTCGCCACATGACCCGGGCTCTCCCGAGGAGTTGGTGCCTTAGCCGGCGGGATCGTCCTATACTCCGCAGCGGAATACCGCGCTGGGGGATGGTCAAGCTTACCTGCGAGAGCCGCCATGCGAACCATGTCGCTCCTCCCCGATGCTGAGACCTTACATCTTGAAGCACTCGTCGCTGACGAGCGCGGCATCACCATCGTTGCGACGACGACTGGCGACTCGGCAGCCTGTCCAGACTGCGGCCGCCCGTCTACGCACGTACATAGCCGCCGGCGACGACATGTCGCCGACCTCCCGTGGCAGGGGCTGGCCGTGCGGCTGGATCTCCAGCTGCGGCGCTTCTATTGCGGCGCTCCTGGCTGTGCCCGGCGGACCTTCACCGAGCGGGTGCCGGCGGTCGTCGCCCCCTATGCCCGGCGCACCGTGCGCCTCGCGGCGGTCGTGGAGGCCATCGCCTTCGCGCTTGGCGGCGAGGGCGGCGCCCGGCTGCTCGCCGCGCTTGGGCTGCAGGTCAGCCCCGACGCGCTCCTGAACACGATCCGTACCGCAGGGCCGCCCGAGGCACCAACTCCTCGGGTCATCGGGATCGATGACTGGGCGTGGCGGCGCGGCCACCACTTCGGTACCATCATCGTTGACCTGGAACGGCACGCGGTGCTCGATCTCCTGGCCGACCGGGCAATCGCCTCGGTCGTCACATGGCTCCAGGCCCATCCGCAGGTCACCACCATTGCTCGCGACCGCAGCGGTGTCTATGCCGAGGCGGCGAGGACAGCCGCGCCCCAGGCGACGCAGGTCGCGGACCGCTGGCACTTGGTCCACAACCTCGCTGCGGTCCTCGAGGAGTTCCTGCTCCACCACCGCTCGGCGCTACGCGCGGCCTGCGCCCCCGCGCCAGTCACGGCATCAGACGCGGGCGCGCCCGGTCCGCTCACGCCGCACCGCCCACGCCATGGCCAGCAGCGAGCCACCGAGGCGAGCCAGCAGCGGCAGGCGCGGCTCGTCGAGCAGTACGAGGCCATCCATCGGTTGCACATCGCCGGCGCCGACGTGGCGGACATCGCCCGCCGTGTCGGGGTCAGCCGTCGCACCGTCTATCGCTACCGCAACCTGTCTGCGCCCCCTGAGCCACCGCGCCCGCACCGCCCCGCGCGCCAGCGTGTGGTCGCCCCGTTCGAGCCGTACCTGCTCGGGCGCTGGCAGGAAGGCTGCCACAACGGCATGCGCCTCTACCGCGAAATCCGCGCGCAAGGCTACGCATACGGGGCCTCAAGCGTCATGCGCTTCGTCGCCGAACTGCGGCGCGACGAGGCGGCCGGCCGGCCGGCGGGGACCACGGGGCGCGCCAGGGCGGCGCCGACGCCCACCGCCCGCCACGTCGCCGGGCTCTTCCTGCGCCGCCCGACTGACCTGCACCCCGAGCAGCAGGCGTATCTCGACCGCCTGTGCGCCGCCGACGAGGCGGTGGCGACGACCTATCGGCTAACGCAAGACTTCGTGGCCCTGGTGCGCGAGCGCGGGGGCGCGCGGCTTGACGCCTGGCTCGCCGAGGTGGAGAGCGATGCGGTGCTGGCCCTGCGCCGCTTCGCCGCCGGGCTGCGGGCCGACCTGGACGCCGTGCGGGCGGGTCTGACGGAGACCTGGAGCAACGGGACGACCGAGGGCTTCGTCCACAAGCTGAAACTGGTGAAACGCCAGATGTACGGCCGGGCCGGCTTCGCTGTGCTCCGGCGGCGCGTCCTCGCGCGCGCGGGCTGAGGGTCCCGGTCGGATTCCGTCCACATGCCCGGCACGGCGCGTCCTCGCGCGCGCGGGCTGAGGCGTGGGCGCACGAGGCTAGGGGCAGGACATGGCGGCGGACACGGAGCGCTATCTCCACATCCTCCGGAGTCACGATGACCGGTGCAGTGGGAGTGGCCGCCGGGCTTCGACTCTGAGGCCACTGAGCGGCGCTTCCTGGCGTTCGCCACCGCGTTGGAGCGCGCGTGCGGGCTCCGCCTGGACGTCGAGACGGGGGCAGCGATCCAAGATGCGAGTTTCCTCGGTCAAGTATTCTTGCGCGGGCCGCTGCTGCAGAAGGAACTCGGCCCCGAGGAGACGGTTCTCCTGCGCATAAGCAACTGGGGTGAGATGGCAACGATCAGCGACGAGGCGGCGCTTCACCCCGCCGCCCTCCGCCGCATCAAGGCGGTGCTCGGGCAATTCGGCTACGTGTACATTCCGCCGCGCGTGCTCGCGCTGCCCTACACCGGCGAGAATCCCGGCGTCACCGGCATCGCCACCTGGTGGATCCGCTACTTCGACTGGGTCTAGCCCCATCGTCGTGCTCG
>DASUBC010000179.1:0-17696 GCA_035763465.1 Thermomicrobiales bacterium | reverse complement strand
ATCATTGCGCTGGCCGCCGGTGTCGTCGCCAGGCCACTGGCTGTTGTCTGGTCGCGCTGGCGGCTGGCGGGCGCGCTCATCTGCGCCAGTGGGTTGCTGGTTGTCTTCTGGCAGGTGAGCGGCGCGGAACTGACCCGCCGCGCGACCGTTGCCGCCGACGCTGGCGTGGCGCAAGTCGCGGAATGGACCGGTCATTCAGACGCGGCAGCGGCGCGCTGGCGGGCAGCGCTGCGCGCCATGCCCGATCTGTCAGAGCCGCACCTGCGCCTGGCGCAACTCGCGGCCACACGCGGCGACCGGGATGGCGCGCTGGCGGAGATAAACACCGCGCTGGATCGTGATCCAGACAATTACCGCGCCCGCGCCATCGGCGTGCGCCTGCTGCGCGACAGTGGAGAGCAAGATGCGGCGCGCAAACTGGCGGCGGGCGGCTGGGCTGCCGCGCCGGATGGTCTTGCCTGGGCGTGGGATTACTTCCACGACGCGCCCACAACGAGCCTGGCGCTCGATGGCGCCGACAGCGGGTTTGTGCGCGGCTTCTACGGTCCCGAGCGCGGTGAAGGCGGTCGAACTTTCCGCTGGATGGGCGAACAGGGCGAGCTGCGGCTCGCCTCGCCGGATGGCGGCGCACATACACTGGCCCTGACGCTCGCCAGCCCACGCCCGCCCGGCCAGCCACTCGACGTGACGGTCAGCGTCAATGGCCGGACGATCGGCCAGGTCACGGTGCGCCGCGAACTCGGCTGGAACGACGTCCACCTGCCGCTTCCGTCCGACCTCACCGGCCCGCTGACTGTCGAACTACGCGCCCCGACCACCGCGCTCCCCGGCGACCGCCGCACCTTCGGGGTCGCAGTAGCCGCCGCCAGCGTGGAGAGATGAGCCGCTTGTGCCCTGGCACGCATGGTGCTACGATGCAACCCGCCGGGACAACCCGCCCCGGCTGCGGATTCTCGCTCTAGCAAGGGAGGACAGAGAAACATGGCTTACGAACTGCCGGCGCTGCCGTACGCGTTTGACGCGCTCGAACCAAACATTGACGCCCGGACGATGGAAATTCACCACGACCGGCACCACCAGACCTATGTCACCAACCTCAACAACGCGCTCCAGGGGCACGACAACCTGGCGAGCCAGAGCGTCGAGGATCTGCTCCGCAACATCAACCAGGTGCCGGAGAATATCCGCACTGCTGTGCGGAACAATGGCGGCGGCCACGCCAACCACTCGCTCTTCTGGCAGATCATGAGTCCGAATGGCGGCGGCGCGCCAACTGGCGCCATCGCGGACGCGATCAACCAGTCGTTCGGCTCGTATGACAACTTCAAGGCCGAACTGTCGAAAGCCGCCGCCGGCCGCTTCGGCAGCGGCTGGGCCTGGCTGGTCAAGGACGGCAGTGGCAAGGTGAGCGTCATCAGCACCGCGAACCAGGATTCGCCGCTGATGGACGGACAGACCCCGCTGCTCGGCGTAGACGTCTGGGAGCACGCCTATTACCTGAAGTACCAGAACAAGCGGCCCGACTACGTCACCGCCTGGTTCAACACGATCAACTGGGACGAGGTCAATAAGCGCTACGCGGCGCGCTAGGCGCGCTCGCTGTCGCAAGTCGCAGGTCCGCAGGTCACAGGTCGCTCTTCCAGAAGCAGTGGTTCTACCCCAGCACAGTGCTGGGGTAGAACCATTTTCGTTCGCGCCAGAGACCTGTGACCTGCGGACCTGCAACCTGTGACCGCCCTTTCCTGGCATCATCTTTGCGTTAGGCGGCGATGTGTCGTGTAAGCGACGTAGCGCGGCGACCGAGACATGCCGCAAAAGGAGGGCACAATGGTCGATCGAGCACCGCTTCAGGTTGAGAACGTCATGGAAACGACGCCCCAGATGATCCAGGGCAGCCAGGCGCTGCTGACCGCGCGCCAGCGGATGCAAGGGATGATGGGCGTCAAGTCGTTGATTGTCGTTGACGAGGCGGGACAGTTCCTCGGAATGGTGCGCTACAACGATATTGACCGGGCCGCCACTGCCGGAGCCACCGTGAGCGATGTGATGCTGAGTGGTGTCCCGGCCGTACATGCTGACCAGGCCGTCCAGGAGCTGGCCGGCGTGATGACCGAGTATGACATTGACCGTCTACCCGTCGTAGACGAGAGCAACACCGTGATTGGTGAACTGCCGCGCTCGGCGGTGACGCTGGCCGAGAGCCGGACAGGTGAAGCAGTCACCGGGCGCGAGCGCCTCTCGGACGCGATGTCTGACCAGGTCTCCCCAACACTCGATGTCAGGGAAGACATGACCGTCGTCGGCAGCAGCGGTCACAAGATCGGCAAGGTGAAGGAAGTGCTGGCCGATAGTCTCGGCGGCTCGCTCACCCACGTCGTCGTGCATACCGGCTTGATCTTCGGTAAGGATAAGTCCATCCCTGCCGACCTGATTGACCATGTCGAAGGCGATGAGGTGAGCCTGAAGGTAGACAAGTCCGATGTGGACATGCTGCCGGACTTGAACGCGACGGGGTAAGGGGTCCGCAATCAACTTGGTGTAGCGCGACGGGTCAGCCAATGCGGCTGGCCTGTCGCGTTGTACCAGCCAAGCAGGACACATCCGGGTCGCGATGCTGGCCGGGGCTAGTCACCGCACCAGAGTACGGCAGCATGGTGGTTCGCGCGATTGGCCTAGCCGAGCAGTTGCACGAAGGCGGTCTCGGCGGCGGTGAGGCGGTGACCGCGCCGGCGCACAAGCTGGAACTGCCGCTGGATGACGAGTCCGGTGATGGATACACGGGCCAGCCAACCCGCCGCCAGCTCCCGTTCCACCGCGCAGGCGGACACGAAGGCGACGCCGAGTCCCGCCGCTACCGCGCCCTTGACAGCCTCCGTGCCGCCCAATTCCAGCGCCACGGTGCGGCGCACGCCCGCCGCGTTGAGCGCGGCCTCGGCGACCTCGCGCGTAGCCGAGCCTGCCTCTCGTACGACGAACTGCGCCGTCCCCAGGTCTGCGATGGTGATGGTTTGGGTGGCCCACGGGTGGTTGGGCGGCACAATCAACACCAGCTCGTCGTCGCGATAGGGTGTCAGTTCCAGGTCGGGGTTGGCGAGCGGCTCGCCGATGACGCCCAAATGCAGCTCGCCGTGCCGTAGCCGGTCGGCGATGCGCGCCGTGTTGGCGATCTCGACAGCCACCTCGACACCGGGATACTGCCGGCGGAAGGCAGCGAGGGCGTCTGGCAGCAAGTACTCCCCAATCGTGGTGCTCGCACCGAGCCGTAACTGGCCGGCACGCAGTCCGCGCAGGTCCTCCACCGCCTCGTCCATCTCGACGGTCAGCGCGAGGATACGGCGGGCGTAATCTTGCACAAGCCGGCCGGCGTCGGTCAGGCGCACATTGCGTCCTGCCCGCTCGAAGAGCGCGACCCCGAAGTAGCGCTCCAGATCCCGCACATGGACCGAAAGCGCCGGCTGACTGATCCTCAGCGCGTCGGCCGCGCGCGAGTAATGCTCGTGCTCCGCCACGGCCGCGAAGACGCGCAACTTGTGCAGGTCGAGCCATTCGGCCCGCGCGATGCCACCCAGCATGGACACCACCTCGATTGATAATTGCGACCTATCAATTCAGAGTGAAGTCTGTATTAGACATATAGGATAGCATGGAGTACGCTGGACGTGATCATCACACGACAACGAAGTCGCGCGATTCTTGGCGGCGGCTGCACAGGCTATACACGGCAGCCTTCCCGGCTATCTGTCAATGCGTACGCCAGGTTGGTCTGAGGCAACACCACGGAGGACATACGTGACAACCACGGAGCGAGCCATCAGCGTCGCGCAGTTGCGCGACATTCTGGAGCGCGGCGAGCCAGTGACCGTGCTCGATATTCGGAAGGCGGCGGACCGCGCCGAATGGGCGATTCCCGGCAGCCGCCATCTCGACATCTACGACGCGCTGAAAGCCGGCGCGACCTCGGAACTGGACTCGGCCACCCTGCCTCAGGACCGGCCAATAGTGACCGTCTGTGGGATGGGGCAGACCGCGGCCCTGGCGACCGTACAGCTGCGGGCACGCGGCTACGACGCGCGGACGCTGACCGGCGGTATGAGCGCCTGGAGTCTGGCCTGGAACACCGCTGCTGTACCGCTGCCTGGCAGCGCCGCACGGGTGCTGCAAGTGCGCCGCACCGGCAAGGGCTGTCTCTCCTATCTCCTTGGCGCGGGTGGGCAGGCGGCAGTGATTGACGCCGCGCTTGACCCTGATGTCTATGTCACACTCGCACACCAGGCAGGCTGGGCCATCACCACCGTGCTCGATACGCATATCCACGCCGACCACCTCTCCCGCTCGCGCCGGCTCGCGCAACTGGCGGGGGCGACACTCTATCTGCCCGCTCAGGAGCGCGCTACCTTCCCCTTCACTGCCCTCCGCGACGGCGAGACGATTGTCGTCGGCAATGCACGACTCGTAGCGTGGCACACGCCGGGCCACACCCCGGAGGCAATCACGTATGTGCTTGATGGGCGGGCGGCGTTCACTGGCGACACACTCTTCCTCGCCGGTGTCGGCCGGCCCGACCTGGAGGCGGGAGCGGATGGCGGACGGGCGCGAGCTACAGCGCTGCACACCTCGCTCCAACGCCTGCTGACACTCCCGCCGGAGACCTTGATCTTGCCCGGCCATTCCAGCGCGCCCATCGCCTTCAACGGTGAGCCGGTCGCCGCGACGCTCGCCGCCGTGCGCGAGCGGACCTCGGCGCTGGCGCTGGACCGCGAGACCTTCGTCGAGACTATCCTCGGGCGTATCCCGCCCACCCCGCCGAACCACGCGCGTATCATCGCGCTCAACGAGGCCGGGGAACTCTTCGCGGGCGATCCGGCGGAACTTGAAGCAGGGGCAAATCGCTGTGCGGTCGCGTGACGCCGGGGCGGTCGCGCCCGCAGCAATGCCGCCGGTGCGGCTCGGCCTCGGGGCCAACTGGGAGCAATTCGCGCTCCTGGTGCTGGTCAACGCCTTCGTCGGCGGCATGGTCGGGCTGGAACGCTCGGTGCTGCCGCTGGTAGCCGAGCGCGACTTCGGCCTCGCCAGCCGCACGGCCATCCTCGCCTTCCTGGTCAGCTTCGGCCTCGTGAAGGCCGGGGCGAACTACGCCGCCGGGCGGCTGGCCGACCGCATCGGCCGCAAGCACGTCCTCCTGCTCGGCTGGCTCGCCGCCGTGCCGGTCCCGCTGATGATCATCCTTGCCCCGTCGTGGAGCTGGGTCGTCGCGGCCAACGTGCTGCTCGGCATTAACCAGGGGCTGGCCTGGTCCACCGCCGTGGTAATGAAGATTGACCTGGTCGGCCCGGCGCGGCGCGGCCTGGCGATGGGCCTCAACGAGGCAGCTGGCTACGGTGCGGGCGCGCTCGCGGCCCTCGCCGCCGGCTACCTCGCGGCGACCGACAGCGTGCGCCCGGCGCCCTTCCTCCCCGGCGTGGCTTTCTCCATCCTCGGCCTGCTGCTCACGCTCTTTTTCGTGCGCGACACCCATGACCACGCGCGGCTGGAGGCCCGGCAGCACGCGGGGGACATGGGCGTGCCTGGCGATGCCCCGGCGGCGGGCGCGCTCTTCCGGCGCGTCAGCTTTACCGACCGCAACCTGTCGAGCGTCAGCCAGGCGGGACTGGTCAACAACCTCAACGACGGGCTGGCCTGGGGCCTCTTCCCACTCTTCTTCGCCGCCGCCGGGCTGCCGCTGGGGCAGATCGCCGTGCTCGCCGCCGTCTACCCCGGCGTCTGGAGCGTCAGCCAGCTTGCCACCGGCTGGGCCAGTGACCGCCTCGGCCGCAAGTGGCTGATCGCGAGCGGGATGTGGGTCCAGGGCGCCGCGCTGCTGCTCATCGCGGCCACGCGCGGCTTCGGGCCCTGGCTAGCCGGGGCGGTACTGTTGGGGGCCGGCACGGCGCTGGTCTACCCAACGCTGCTGGCCGCTATCGGCGACGCCGCCCACCCATCCTGGCGTGCCAGCGCGATCGGCATCTATCGCCTCTGGCGCGATTCCGGGTATGCGGTCGGCGCGATCCTGGCCGGCCTCATCGCCGACCGCTTCGGGTTCGTGCCGGCCATCGTCACCATCGGGGCGCTGACCGCCCTTTCGGGATGCGTCGTGGCGGCACGTATGCGGGAGACGCGCCAGAGTAAGGCGCCGTGGGAGCGCGGCAAGGGGGCCGGTGATGCGAGCAGTGAGTACAAGATGAGCGGTTTTCGGGCTGGCCGGTAAGTAGCAAGGGCGCATATCGTAGCGCCGTTGTCAGCGAAACGCAAAGAAGGAGAGCAGTCATGACCGGTGTCTCCACGCTCGATACAGTGGCATTGCGCCAGGCGATTCAAGCTGAATACACCGAGGTCGCGACGCACCCGGACCGCGGCTTCCACTTCCACACCGGCCGCCCGCTCGCTCGTCTGCTTCACTACGCAGACGCGTGGTTGGCCGGCGTTCCCGAACGCGCGGTCGCCTCCTTCGCCGGTACCGGCAACCCCTTCAGCTTGGGCGTGCTCCAGCCAGGGGAACATGTGATTGATGTGGGCTGCGGCGCGGGCCTCGACAGCCTCATCGCCGCCCGCATGGTGGGTGTCCAGGGTCACGTCATCGGGGTGGACATGACCCCGCCGATGCTGGCGCAGGCCCGGGCCGCAGGCGCCGAGGCAGGGCTGGCGAACGTCGAGTTCCGCGCGGGTTACGGCGAGGCGCTGCCCGTCCCGGACGGCTGGGCGGATGTCATCATCTCCAACGGCGTGCTCAACCTACTGCCGGACAAGGCGACCGCCCTGCGCGAGATGGCTCGCGTGCTCAAGCCGGGTGGCCGCCTCCAGATCGGCGATATCCTGGTGCAAGAGGCGGTGCCCGAGGAGGCAAAAGAGGACATTGACCTCTGGACTGGTTGAATTGCCGGCGCTCTGCTGGAGGCAGAGCTGGCGGCCACGGTCGTGGCGACAGGGTTCGTGGACTTCGCGATCAGTTGGCGCGCGGACGTCTTCCGTGGTGCGCCACAAGCGAGTAGCGCCACCGACTTCGGCACGGTAGGCATCACCTTCGGGGCGCGGAAAGCTGTCACCGAGGCCGAATGGGCAGCGGCACTGGACACGCTCCACTGTGAGTGGCCCTCTAGATGAGGGTTGATCCTCGGGAACCTGGTGTAGGCGAGGGCGAGATGGCAGCGACCCTAGAAGCAAGGGGCGCGCGAGGGCCACAATCCTGTTCGTTGCGGCGACCGGCGCGCTGGAGGCGGGGCATCAAGCGTGCCGGGTGCTCCGGCATCCGGCGCCTTACTGTTTGATAGTTCCTTGGCCTATTGCGGCAATGAATGCATCTCTGCTATATCGTGTTGCAGAGGCTCTCGGCAGCAAGCAGGTGCTGGCCTTCGTGTATGCTACGCTGAACGGGTGCTATGCAACCAGACCACTCGACCGCGCGGGATAATGATCGGCTGCGACGTTTCTACAATCGGTCAGCGGCAGACTACGATACGTGGATGCGGCACTATGACCGAACACTACTTGGCGACGGCCGCCAGCGGGTCTGTGCGCGGGCGCGCGGCCACACGCTCGAACTAGGGGTAGGCGCCGGACTGAACCTCGCGTACTACCCGCGCGAT
Organism: Thermomicrobiales bacterium; assembly: GCA_035763465.1. Classification (GTDB taxonomy): domain Bacteria; phylum Chloroflexota; class Chloroflexia; order Thermomicrobiales; family CADCWN01; genus DASUBC01. The sequence continues at coordinate 10,077 of DASUBC010000179.1, read as the reverse complement.
GTAACTCTCACGGCCTTCGACCTGACACCGGGCATGCTGGAGATAGCCGCCCAGCGAGCGCGGCGGCTTGGCCGCGAGGTGACGTTCCAGCGCTGCGACGCCCACGCCCTGCCGTTTCCGGACAACCACTTCGACACGGTGGTCGCCACCCTTCTGCTATCTACGATCTCCGATTGCCGGCGGGCTACCGCCGAAGCGTGGCGGGTGCTGCAACCGGGCGGACAGCTGCTCTTGCTCGACCATGTCCGCGGCCCAGTTGCCCCAGTACGGTGGGCGGAGCGACTGCTCGATCCGCTCCTGGCGCGCTGCGCCAGCGTCCATCTATTGCGTAACCCGCTCGACTATCTCGGGGCAGCCGGCTTCATTGTCGAGCATTGTGCCCGCTCCCACTGGGGACTGATCGAGGAAGTGGTAGCGTGCAAGAGCTGAACGCGGCGATACGCTCGTGCCCACGAATAGACGGGGGTAGCGTGACGGGCGCATAGGCGTCGGAGTTCACCGCGCGGGCGTGTCGAGGTCGCGGAAGGCGGGGATGATCGCCATACTGAGCGTCGTCGCCAGGTAGCAACAGGCAGTGAGCAGTACCGTCGCGCGCAGGCCGATCCGGTCGAGTAAGAAGCCAGTCACCAGCAGGCCGAGTGGAATCGCCATGTAGGCGATGGCGGTGATCAGACCGAAGACGCGCCCGCGCAGCGCCACGGGGATGCGTTCCTGTTCGGCTGTCGCGAGGATGGGGTTGATCGGCCCCGAGGCCAGGCCACCGATGAGGCGCGCGACGAGTAAGACGATGAGTGTTGGTCCTGCCGCCAGCACCCAGAAAGGCAACCCGGCGACGACGAAGGCACCGACGAAGGTCTTGCGCCGGGGCAATCGGTGTCCGACCGCGCCGTAGACAAGCGCTCCGAGCAGCGACCCGCCACCACCCACGGCGAGCAAGAGGCCCAGCGGCACCGTGCTCCCCTGCGTCGCCTTTGTCCAGAAGGGCAGGACGATGGCGGCGAAGGGGGTGTCAAGCAAGTTGGTAATGGCGACGATCACCGCGATCGCCGTCATCAGCCGATCGCGCCGGAGGTAGCGCAAGCCCTCACGAAGGTCGTCAAGATAGCGCCCTGCCTGCGGGCAGGCAGCGGTGATCCTGGGGACGAACGCGCCAATCGCCAGGGCGGAGCACAAAAAAGTGGCCGCGTCGAGCCAGAGGACGGTCCTGGCGCCGAGCGCGGCGATCAGCACACCGGCCAGCGGCGCACCGAGGAGCTGAGCGCCGCGCTGGATCGCCTGCACGGTCGCGTTCGCGCGCTCTAGGCGCAGTCCGGCCAACGCTGCGAGGTCCGGCACCAGGGCGGCCCGTGCGGTGCTGCCAGGGATGGTCAACAGGCCACCAAGAAAGACGAGCGCCTGGAGTTGCCAGAACGAGAGGCCAACAGTGAAGTAGAGCAGCGGCACGGCGGCGACCGTCGCGCCATTGGCGAGGTCGGCCAGCACGCTGGTGCGCTTGAAGCCAAGGCGGTCCACGAGCGCGCCGCCGAAGAACCCGGCTGCGAAGTAGGGCAGCGCCTCGAAGAATCCTGTCAGGCCGGCCTTGGTCGCGCTGCCGGTGGTTTGTAGGACAAACCAGGGGATTGCGACGAAGGTCAGCATACTGCCGGTCTGGGAGATGAGATTGGCGCAGAATAGGGCCGCCAGCGGCAGCCGGCTGCGCGTTGCAGCGCTGGTATGCGTTGCTGTCGTTGCTACCATGGGTGTACCCTTTCTGGCTTCTTTTGGGGACGCACTCGTCCTACCGGTCGTGCCGGCACAATCACAGCGCTGGTTGTCTGGGTGTCAGACCTTACGGCTTCGCGCTACCGCGATCACGATCGAGCGGATCGCGGAAGATGACTGCCGCCAGGCAGAGTCGCGGCGCGTCAGGATCCTCTATTGCCACCCGTTCGGGACCGCCCCAGTACTCGGCGATGAGGTCGTTCAGGCGCCCGTAGAACTCCTCGGCCCGCTCCGGCGCCAGCCGCGTGCGGCGGACCTCCCAGCCGATCTCGGCCTCGGGCCAGGCCGCCGCGCTCGCCGCCAGTTCCTGGCGCAGCATCTCCAGTGACGCCACGGCCTGGTCGCCTAGCTGCCCCGTCGGGGGACGCAACCCGAACATGCGGGCGACCGCGCGATAGTATTTCTCGACGTTGCCGCCCTTGATCTGCTGATCCACCAGCTGAATGAGGCCCGCGTCGAGCAGAAACCGCAGGTGGTAGAGCACTTTGGCTTGCGGTTCGCCGAGCGCGTCGGCCAGCTGCTGATTTGTCGCAGCCCGATCGCGGAGCGCGTCAAGCACCCGCAGCCGCAACGGATCCGTGAACGCCTTCAGTTGCTGCGGCGAGTCAACGATGTGAAACGGCGCCGGGGTGAACGAATCCATCATGCCTCCTCCGTTGCTCCGATAATAGCACACCCTAAGCGCATTGTAAATACTATCTGATTAGGAGATGCAATCTTCTGCTAAAGACGTGGCTACGTGGTATCCCCAACAACTGCCCACAATGGGTGAGGACGTGACGAGTAACGAGTGGCGCTCTCCGCCGCGACAAAAACCACAAAATACTCCCGCACCAGGAGTTTTGTGGTTTCTGTGGAATATGTGGCGATGGTGGCCTCTACCCTACTGCCGGCGCAGAACGTGTTCGCGGCACGGGACGTGTTCACCGTTCGGGCCTGGAGGAGGGGCACTGGGTTGCAAGCCCGCGCTGGGCAGGCTAACGCCTGACGACGTCCAGTCCGCGGACTAGAGTCAGACCTGTGTTCGGAATGGCACAACGCCAGTGGATCACAATCAGCCCCGATTGCTATTCAAAGCCATGACCAGCCGAACCAAAGAATCTGAGCCGCTATGCGCTTGTTCGGGGTTGTGACGCTATGGTACACTGTCGCGACTTGGCCGGAGCGCGCAGGCGTGGTCTGGCTTCTTTTTGGCGCGGTAGCCAAGTGGTAAGGCAGAGGTCTGCAAAACCTCGACCATGGGTTCGAATCCCATCCGCGCCTCCCTCATAATACAGCGCATGACGCCACATATGCACGCTGCCAGGCGCGGCCGAGTGTGCTATGCCAGTGTCGGTGCGAGCGCGAATGGAGTCTGGAGAGTTGGCGGTGGAAGCAGAACAGGTGACCGGCAGCGAGCAAATCTACACGGGCAAGGTGCTCACGCTGCGCGTCGATCGGGTGACGCTGCCTAGTGGGCGCGCGACCACGCGCGAAGTGGTCGGGCATCCCGGCGCGGTGGCGATTGTGCCGCTGTTGCCCGATGGCCGCGCCGTGCTGGTGCGCCAGTACCGTCACGCAACCGGCGAGACGCTGCTGGAAATCCCTGCCGGCACCCGCGACGTGCCCGGTGAGACGCCCGAAGCCACCGCCGCGCGCGAACTGGGAGAGGAAACCGGCTACCGCGCCACGCACCTGACGCAAGTGCTGGATTTCTACACCGCGCCCGGTTTCTGCACCGAGCGTATGCTTGTCTACCTGGCGACCGGCCTCAGCCGTGGCGACCAGCAATTGATGGACGACGAAGCAATCGCCGTCGAGCTGGTCGCGCTGGACGATGTGCCGGCGCTGCTGGCGCGCGGCGAGCTCCGCGACGCCAAGACGATCGCCGGCCTGCTGGCGGCGCGGGCGAGTTTGCAGTCGGGCAGTCGGGCAGTCGGGCAGTAAACCAGCTGCCTATGTCGCTATCCTACTTCCACGTTCAACGCGGGGAATCCTCCTGTGGCACCAGCCAGTGTTCCTCAGGCAAGAGCGCATCAGGCAGCGTCTCGGCCAGTTCGTCGCGCAAGGCTTCAAGGTAGAAGAGCATAATCGCGGAGCGCCGGCTAGCAATCGCACGCGCGGTCGGCGTGTGTAACTGGCGCGGCAACGCGGCCAGCAGCGCGTAGAGGCGCTCGATCAGGTACTGGTCTGGCGCGAGCGAGCGCATGAGCGCGAACGGGTCGGTGTGCTCATAGAGCGGCTCGTGCCGCGCGCCACCCGCCAGCAGCAGATTGGCGATGCCGATGGCGCCGAGTTCATCGAGGTGGTGCGCGTCGCACGCTACGCGTGCCTCAAGAGTGCTATCTGGCGCAGCGGCCGGCGCGGCAAGGGCCGCCAGCGTATCGCCCACCGCCGCGACAGCAGGATCGGGAATTGCCGGCCAGGCGGCGCGCAAGGCCGCTTCGGCCGGCGGCGCGTCACCGGGCCACTCGTGCAACAGTGCGGCGGCGCCGACGACGAAGCGGTCGGCTTCCTCCTGGCGTGCCAACCGCCGCGCCAGGCCATAGACGCGCTCGGTATGCGCCAGCACACGGTCGCCGCCGGCCGAGTTGCGAAGTAATTCCGTCGTGCGCTGGCGTAGCGCCGCCAGCGCCTCATCACGCGCGCTCGCCATCGTGCCTCTTATTTCCTGGCGCCATTGCCGTACACAACGCCGAGCGCCGCGCCGTAGGCGATGTGCCGCAAGAGTTGTTGCACAAACGGCACTGGCCGGTTCATTTTGGGCAGTTCGCCCGTCTGGATCGCCGGATGCACGCGGTCGAAGACCGGCACCGCGCCCCACAGCAGGACATTTTCCAGCAGGGTGAAGAGGACGCCGCGCAGCCAGGGCGGACCAGGCAACTGGCGACCGTAAAGGCCGTAGAGTTGCGCCAGCGCGATACCATTCCCCAGGTGCAGCGCCGCGCCGACGAGGGGCCAGGCACGCCGGTTCGCGGTAAATGGCCGGCCCAAAAGCATCAGATCGTTCGTCGGGCAGTCGAACAGCGGGAGGTCAACCGCCATCTCGGCCAGATACGCCAGCGCGCCGGCCGTGCCAGCGAGCGCCGCCTTGCCGGGGTCGTAGCCCGCATCGCCACCAACGCGGTGTCGCAGTGCGTCCACATGTCCTCCGTGTTCCAGGTTGACAGGTTACAGTTTGCAGGTTGGAGTAAGCAAATATCCTGGCAAACTGCCGAAACGTAGACAAGCCGAGAACTTGTAACCTGCCAACCTGCAACCCGTTCATGTCCAGACCGTCTGGCCGGCGCGGGCGCGGGCTTCGGCGATCGAGTACGCATCGGCGGTGAACGGTGGGGCGCCTTGCGCCGCCAGAGCGCGCAACTCGCGCAGCGCGGTGAGTGCCTGCCGCCGTACGCTGGCCGGATAGCGCCACTGGCGGGCGTTCCGCCGGAAATCGGCGACGTCTTCCACAATTGCGACGCCGGTAGCTGTTACGCGCAGATCCAGGTCGAGGTCAATGTAATGCAGCGTCTGCCCATCCCAGGCGGCGCCGGTCAACACATTGCCGAAGTGATACAGGAACGCGCCGGACGCGCTGTCGAAGTAACTGAGCAGATTGTACCAGCGGCCGACGGGAAAGTATTCCAGCGTCACGGTCGCGAGCCGGCGTGTGCCCGCCGCCGTAATGAAGCGCCGTCCCGGCACGCCGCGCGCCACCAGGAGCGCCGGGCTGGCAGCCAGGACGGTCGTTTCCACAAGGAAACGCCGGCGCCCGTCATACTTGTGTACAGTGGTCGGCGCCGGCGTGCCGGCGGTCAGCGATCCGGCTGCGAGGGCCTGCGCGAGCGTAGTTATGATGGATTGCTCGCGGACTGGCTCTGATCCTGCCCCTGCGACTGGAAGAACTTCTCGGCATCCTCCTTTGTGCGCTGCTCTTGCTCCTTGTCCAGGCCCGGAGTTTGCTCCTCCAGGCTGGGAGGCTCGGCGTTCGGCCCTTGCTTGAAGAAGTCTTCCGCGTCCTGGCGGGTCTGCTTCTCCTGGACCTTGTCCATGCCCGGCGTCTGCTCTTCCAGACTGGGCAGCCGCCCGGCCTGATCGCCAGCCTGGACGCTGATGCGGCGCGGCATCCCGGCGCGCGACTTCGGCATGGTCAACGTCAACTCGCCATGCTCATAGGTCGCTTGCACGCTATCGGGATCAACCGGTCCGGGCAGCGTCACTGTGCGCTGCATACTGCCCATTTGTCGCTCGCGCACCAGATAGCCACCTCGCTCGCGCTCTTGCGTCGTCGCCATGTCGGCGCGAATCGTCAGGGTGTCGCCGAGGACGGAAATCTGGATATCTTCCGGCTTGACGCCTGGGAGCGAAGCGGAGACGACAAACGAATCGTTTTCTTCCCGGATGTCCAGGGGCAGCGTGCGCGCCCCTCCACGGTTGCCCATACCCCCACCGGGACGCACGAAGCTTTCTTCTAGCAACTGCTGCATAGCCTCGCGCAAACTGAGCATGTCGCGAAAGGGATCCCAGCGGGTCATACTCATACTGCACCTCCTGGTACGTGCTTACTGGACGATAGCCGGGCGCGCGGAGGCCGTCACTGAGATCGCAGGGCTGGCGGTACGCCGCGCGCAGTCATTAGACTAGCAATTCCTATGCCAGTCTGAGCGAGTCGGGCAGGCGGGCAGTGGGTTCTCGTCAGCACCGTGCCTGGCTTCAGGCGATGTGCTAGACCAGCGCGCTGCCCGTCTGCCCGTCTGCCCGACTGACGTGGCATAGCCCATGCGTGCGGCTTTTGCCAACGATGATGAGCGCGGAAGGAGGGGCGCGGTGAGCGGAGACAGTGGTCAGGAGAAGCATGAGGCGTGGGAGCAAATCAAGGCACAGGCCGCCGAGCAGTTTGGCGGCGCGCTGGTCTTTGGCGAAGGACCACTCGACGCCCGGCTGGTGATTATTGGCGAAGCGCCGGGCGAGCATGAGACGGCGCAAAAGCGGCCGTTCGTCGGCCGGGCCGGGCAATTGCTCGACCGTCTGCTCCGTGACGCTGGCATTGACCGCGCGGAGGTCTATCTGACCAATGTCGTCAAGATTCGCCCGACCACCGAAGCGGGTGGCCGCATCAAGAACCGCCCACCACGCGTTGGCGAGATCAACGCGGGCCTCGATATTCTTCTGCCGGAGCTGACCCTGGTCAGCCCGGCGGCGCTCATCCTGTTCGGCAACGTCCCCGCGAAAGCACTGATCGGCAAGAACTTCGCGATGGGCGCCAATCGTGGCACCTGGTTCACCACCACGACCGGCATTCCCGCGCTCGCCACCTACCATCCCGCGTACATCCTCCGGCTCGAAGGGCCGCCCTATGACGAGACCCGCGCGCAGGTCGTCGCCGACCTGATCACCGCGCGCGAAGCGTTGACCACGCCGCCGCAAGCGCGGGCGCTCGCCTGAGCGAGTAGGGAGTCGAGAGTACAGAGCAGAGAGCCACTCGCTAGCGGCACGGTGCCAGTTGGCGGGCACCGTGCTATTGTCGAGGAACTCTCTACTCTCTACTCTCGACTCTCTACTCGCTTGACGGCCAGGGCGCGACAGGGCAAGATGCGCGCGACACGCCTGGGGAACTGGTGTCCGGGTAGAGTAATGAGGAGAGTAGGACGATGGTAGTGACGGCACGCGGCGTGATCGCGCGAACCCCTGGCGCGCCAGCCGAGGTGGAGGAGTTCACGATTGATGATCCGGGACCAAATGAGGTCCTGGTAAGGATTCTGGCGTCGGGTGTCTGCCACACCGATCTCGGAGTGAAGAGCGGACTCTACGGCAGCGAGGGTTTTCCGTTCCTGCTGGGCCATGAAGGCGCGGGGATTGTCGAGGCGGTCGGGCCAGGCGTGGAGCGGCCACAGGTCGGCGACCACGTCATTCTGGCCTGGCGAGCGCCGTGCGGGCAGTGCCGCTTCTGCCTGGCCGGGCAGCCGAATCTCTGCGCGGCCAGCCTCAACGCGGAAAAGCGGATGCGCACGCGCGACGGCAAGACGCTCAACCCGGTGCTCGGTATCGGCACCTTCTGCACACACACGCTGGTTCACGCGAAGCAGGCGATCCCGATCGCGCACGACCTGCCGCCCGGCCAGATGTCGCTGATCGGGTGCGGCGTGATGACCGGCGTCGGCGCGGCGCTCTACGCCGCCGGCGTCAAGCCGGGGACCAGCGCGGCGGTCTTCGGCTGCGGCGGCGTCGGCGACAGCGTAATCCAAGGCGCGCGGCTGGCCGGCGCGACGACGATCATCGCGGTAGATATTGATCCGCGCAAACTGGAGTGGGCCAAAGCGTTCGGCGCGACGCATACCATCAACGCGCGCGACGGCGACCCGGTCGCCAAAATCAAGGAACTGACCGGCGGCAATGGTGTCAACTACTCGTTCGAAGCGGTGGGGCGACCGGAGACGCTGGAGCAGGCGATCTTCTGCCGCGACCTGGCCGGCGTCTGCGTCTTCATCGGTGTGCCGGGTCCGGGGCCCCGGCTCAATCTCGACTTGCAGCGCTTCTTCGATCTTGGCGGCGCACTGCGCGTCTCCTGGTACGGCGACTGCCTGCCGACGCGCGACTTCCCACTGCTGGCCGAGTGGTACCGGCAGGGCCAGCTGAAACTCGATGAAGTCGTGACACGCACAATTACACTGGACGAGACCGAGGAGGCGTTCGCGGCGATGGAGCGCGGCGAAACGCTGCGCTCGGTGATTGTATTGTAGCCCTCACCACCGGCCCCCTCTCCCGTGTGACGGGAGAGGGGGTGTCACCGATAGGCGGCGGAGGGTGAAGGGCGCGCCCACTGGTACAACAGACGCATGAAGACGACCGGCGACCTGGTCACGGTGACGACGACCTACTTGCATCTGCCCGGGCGCGCGGCCTTCCGGCCAGCATTCAGCGCCGGCCTCGATTTGCTCGTGCTCGAAGCACGCGAAGCATTGCCGGCGTTCTATCGGTTTCTCTACGGCACGGTCGGACGCGACTTCCACTGGACCGACCGGCTCGGCTGGTCGGATGAGCAATTGCTGGACTACCTGGCCCGGCCGGAGGTCACGCTCTTGCCACTCTACGTGTGCGGCACGCCGGCGGGGTATATCGAACTCGACCGGGCGTCGAACCCGGAGGAAGAAGGCACGGAGGTTGTCTATTTCGGCCTCTTCCCCGCCTTCCACGGGCGCGGGCTGGGCAAGCACCTGCTATCGGCGGGTGTGCAGCGCGCGTTCGATGATGGCGCGGCGCGCGTCTGGCTGCATACCTGCTCGCTCGACGGCCCCCACGCGCTCGCCAACTACCAGGCGCGCGGCTTCGTCCCGTACAAGACCGAGACCCACCAGGAACGCATCGGCCCTTCAGACAGGCAGGTAGTCGGGCCATAGCCACTCATCACTCGTCACTCGTCACTCGTCACTGGTAGGTGAACGTGTTTGAACTGATTAAAGAACTGACCGAACTGCCGGGGCCGGTCGGCGAGGAAGGGATCGTCCTCGACCGCGTCAAGGCGCTCTGGCGCGAGGCCGGCGCGACGGTGACGCGCACGCGCGTCGGCAATCTTGTCGCGCACGCGGGCGGCAGCGGCAAGCGCGTGCTGCTGGTCGCTCACGCGGACGAACTCTGCTATCTCGTGCGCGCGATTGACCCCGGTGGCTTCCTCTGGCTTGCCAACGGCCAGACCTGGACGCGCTCGACCAGCATCCGCAACTGGTTCACGATCGGACAGCGCGTGACGGTGCTGGCGCGTTCCGGCCTGCTGCCGGGTGTGATCGCGTCGGCGACCGGCCACCTGGCGAACCAGGCGTTGCCCGATGCGCGCGAACTGACCTGGGACGAGTTCTGGGTGGATACCGGCCTCACGCGCGAGGAACTGCTGGCGCGCGGCGTGACGCCGGGCACGCGCATCGTCTGGGACGCACCGACAGTGCGCTTCGGCGACCATGTCGTCGGCAAGGCGCTTGACGACCGTGTGCCGCTGGCGGTGATCACCGAAGTGCTGCGCCGGGTGCCGGCCGCCGAACGCGGCTGCAACCTCACACTCGCCTGTTCGGTGCAGGAAGAAGTGGGGCTGATCGGCGCCTACGCGCTGGCCGCGCATGATAACGGTTTCGACGCGGCGATCGCGGTCGAAATCGGCATGGCGGGCGATATTCCGACAATCCGCGAGCAGGCGATGCCGGCGCGGCTTGGCGCGGGGCCGATGCTCATTCACAAAGACGCGCAGGTTCACTACGACCACGCGCTGACCACGCGCCTGGAGCGGACGGCCGCCGCCACCGGCATTCCCCTGCAACACGCCGTCTTCGGCTCGTTCGGCAGCGATGGCGCGGCGCTGATGAAGGC
>DASUBC010000178.1:0-7386 GCA_035763465.1 Thermomicrobiales bacterium | reverse complement strand
AGCTCCGGCTGGTACTGGGAATGGTGGGGGCTGATCACCGAGCGGGCATCCGCGGCCAACTGGGGCCCGCTCGAGCCGATGTACTCGACGATCAGGCCGCTGAGCGCCTCGGGATCGGCCAGCGCATAGAGCAGCCCGAGGCAGCCGCCCGCGGAACTCCCCCAGAACACCCAGCGCTCGATACCGAGCCGCCTGCGTACCGCCTCCAGATCCGTCACCCGCTGGCGGAAGGTGTAGTCGCCCGGTCCCCGGCCGGCCGACGAGCGCCCAAGCCCGCGCGGAGTGACCGCGACGAGGCGCCCCATCCCACTGCGAAACGCCAGCTTATCGGGCGAGCTGGCATTGAAAGGATGGCTTGTGCAGATGGTCGGTTCTCCCGTGCCGCTGAGGAACACCTCCAGGATGCCCCCGTCCACGTCGATCAGGCGCTGCTCCAGCGTAGTCATGACGCGCGCTCCTTTTGACGCGATGAATCACCGATTGGGGCATTCTAACATGCTTGGTAGTTGGCACGAGACCTGCCCGTTGCGGCGCGGCAATGCACCAACAACAAGGTAAGATTCCTCGCTGTTTTTCTTGCTGAAATGCGCTTATCTGGTGGGGTGCCCCACGGGGATTGAACCCGCAACCTCCGGTTCCACAGACCGGCGCTCTAACCGATTGAGCTAGGGGCACCATGGGCCGCGAATGCTGGCGGCGCGGCAGCGATAAGGAAGAGAGTAAGCCGAGTTCTGTTCGTGATGGTCATCTCTCTCGGCCCCGCCAGGCGGGACCGGTCACGTCGTCGCCTTCGTGACTGCTCTCGACTTTCGACCTCGGCGAGCCACCGTCTTTGTCGGCCGGTTCGGAGATTGCTGCAGGGAGGATTGCCCTTTTCACCCCGCCCGGTTGCCCGGACGGTCCTGGTCGCTGTTGCTCTCGCACCAGCCAGGCTGATGCGCCAATCTGGACTGTCGGCGGCAAGGCCGCCTCCCTGGCTTTCGCCAGGCACCCCGCTCTGTGCAGCTCGGACTTTCCTCTAGCGTTCGATGAACGCCAGCGACCATCCTTCTTCCAGGCGCCGCGCGCCATGCATCCGCTTGTCAAAGTACAGCCCGCGCCGGGCGGCGCGGGCAGCAGTGCTGGTGCCGAAGGGGAGATTTGAACTCCCACGCCCTTACGGGCACTACGCCCTGAACGTAGCGCGTCTGCCGGTTCCGCCACTTCGGCCTGGCCCCGCTCGCGCAACGCGCGGCGGTGACGGCACAGGGGAGTATAGCAAGGCCATTTCGGCGCGTCAACCCCCGGAAAAGGGCGTATTTGTTCAGATTCGGTGGCCTGGCGCACGGTGGCCCCGGATTGAAATCCGGGCCAGAGCAGGCTCCGCCTGCACGAAATCCGCACAGCGGATTGTGATCCACCAGCGTAGGAATACCACCAGTCCAGCCACCGCCAGTCCGCGCAGCGGACTTCGGTCACCCGTTAGGGTGTCCAGGCCCGGATTTCAATCCGGGGCCACCGCCCGCCAGACCACCGAAAACGCGGTGTATTGACAGGAAACTGCCTGGCGGCCACAGCCGCCAGGCAGTTCTGAAGCACGTTTGCGCGGCGCGTTAGACGTCGAGCGCGGCATCCTTCGCGTGCGTCTGAATGAACCGGCGGCGGGGCGGCACGGCGTTGCCCATCAGCATGTCGAACGTCTCATCGGCGGAGACGGCGTCTTCCAGCGTTACCTGCAAGAGCGTGCGGTTCAGCGGGTCCATCGTCGTCTCCCAGAGCTGGTCCGGGTTCATCTCGCCCAGACCCTTGTACCGCTGCACTTCGGGTTCCTTGCCGCCGGCTTTCGCCGATTTCTGGAAGAAGGCGTCCTTGGCTGCGTCATCGTAGACCCAGTGCTTCTCCTTGCCGATTTGAATCCGGTAGAGCGGTGGCTGGGCGATGTAGAGCCGGCCGTCCAGAATCAGCTGCTCCAGGTGCCGGAAGAAGAAGGTCAGCAGCAGCGTGCGGATGTGCCCGCCGTCCTGGTCGGCGTCGGTCATGATGATGATGCGGTGGTAGCGCAACTTCGAACTGTCGAACGACTCGCCGATGCCGGTGCCGAGCGCCGTCACCAGCGTGCGGATTTCGGCGTTTTGCAGCATCTTGTCGAGCCGCGCCTTTTCCACGTTGAGAATCTTGCCGCGCAACGGCAGAATCGCCTGGAAGCGGCGGTCGCGTCCTTGCTTGGCCGAACCACCCGCGCTGTCGCCCTCCACGATGTAGAGCTCGCAGCGCGCGGGGTCGCGCTCCGAGCAGTCCGCCAGCTTGCCCGGCAGCGTCAGGTTGTCGAGCGCGCCCTTGCGCTGCACCAGCTCGCGCGCGTTCCGCGCCGCTTCGCGCGCCCGCGCGGCAGTCAGGCACTTTTCAATGATCCGCTTGCCGGCCGCCGGGTTTTCTTCCAGGAAGGCCGCCAGTCCTTCGGCGACCGTCGTCTGTACGGCGCCGGCCATGTCGGCGTTGCCGAGCTTGCCCTTCGTCTGGCCTTCGAATTGCGCTTCGGGCAACTTGACCGAGATGATCGCCGTCAGCCCCTCGCGCACGTCGTCGCCGGAGAGATTCGCGTCCTTCTCTTTCAGGATGCCGGTCTTGCGTGCGTACTCATTCAGGATGCGCGTCAGCGCCGAGCGGAACCCCGAGACGTGCGTGCCGCCGTCCACCGTATTGATGTTGTTGGCGAACGAGTGGACCGACTCGCCGTAGGTGTCGTTGTATTGCAACGATACCTCGATGTTGTAGGCGTTGACCTGGCGCTGCACGTAGAAGGGCCGGGGATGCAGCACATTGCGATTGCGGTTCAGGTGGCGCACGAACGACACGATGCCGCCCTCGAAGTAGAAGGAGGTCTCCTGGTCGGTCCGCTCGTCAATCAGCCGGATGCGTAGCCCGCGTGTCAGGTAGCAGGTCTCGCGGAAGCGCTGGGCGATCGTCTCGAACGAGTACTCCGTCGTCTCGAAAATCTCCGTGTCGGCCAGCCACATCGTTTTCGTGCCGTGCTGGTAGGGGTCGTCCGGCGCGATATCGCCGATCCGCTTCACCTTCGCCAGCGGCTTGCCACGCCGGTATTCCTGGCGGTAGATGCCGCCATTCTGCCGGACCTCGACGATCAACTGCTCCGAGAGGGCGTTGACGACCGAGACGCCGACACCGTGCAGGCCACCCGACACCTGATAACCGCCGCCGCCGAACTTGCCGCCGGCGTGCAGGATGGTCATCACCACTTCGAGCGCCGACTTCTTCATCTTCGAATGTTCGCCGACCGGAATACCGCGCCCGTTGTCAATGTTCGTGGCCCAGCCATCTTTGCCGAGAATCACGGTCACGGTGTCGCAGAAGCCGGCCATCGCCTCGTCAACGCTGTTGTCAACAACCTCGGTGACGAGGTGATGCAGGCCGCGCCCATCGGTCGAGCCGATATACATCCCCGGCCGCTTGCGGACTGCTTCCAGCCCTTCCAGCACTTGAATGGCATCGGCGTTGTACGCGCCCGGACGCCGCGCAATCGCTTCCTTCGTCGCCTCCGCCGTCTCCGCCTTGGCTACCACACGTTCGATTTCCTGTACCACGGTTCGTCTCCCTCGTCTGTCTTTGCCTGCGCGTTCGTCGCCGCGCTATCGGTCTGCTGGCGCTGGCCGCGCCGCTATCGTTTGTCGTCGCGCCGTTCCGCCGCCGGTTGATCCGGCTGCCCCACGGCCTTGCCTTCGAGCGCGGCCAGACGCTCGCGGTAATAGAACATGCCCGCCGCCAGCAGTCCCGTCGCCAGCACGCCATTGCCAACAATCGCCAATAGCACGCCCGCGACGTACTTTGTCAGCAGCGCCCAGCCATAGGGGAAGCCATAGCCGATCAGGAGCGTCGCCGCCAGCAGCCCGAGCATCCCCCAGAAATTGCGGCGCACCACGCTGGCGCTGAGTTTAATCGCACGCAGCGGCCCGACATCGCTGACTGCGATCGCCTCCGGCGCCAGCGAGAGGTACACGTAAATGATCGCCAGCGGCGCCACCGACAGCAGCAAGAGCGGCGCGGGATTGATGCCGACAACCGCCAGCAGCGTCATCACGATCAGCGCCGGCAGCCCCACGATTGTCAGCCCGGCGAGAATGACCGCCAGCAGCCCGAGCATCCGCAGCCAGATGCGCGGCGTCTGGCGCGCGATATGCAGCGGGCTGAAGGGTTCTTCACGAACCACCTGGCCCAGCGCCGCGAGCGGCAGCGCCAGCACCAGTAGCCCCACTAACGCTAGCCCGGCGATGCACGGCAGCAGCAGCCACCAGCGATCCAGGTCGAAGACGCCTTGCGCCCAGGGCCGCGCGATTTGCTCCGGCAGCAGCGATGGGAGCAGCGGTTTCTGTCCCAGCGCCAGCAGGGTGAAGAGATTCGAAGTCTGCTCATACTGCCGCAGCGCGTCAACGGTCGTCGCGTCAACGCCCGGCCCCGTACTACTTTGCAGGCTGTGAATCAGCGCTTCAACCAGCGGGGCGATGGTGAGACGAGCGCCAAGCCAGTAGAAGAGGTCGAGCGCCACGACCGGCGCCATTACGATCGGCCGCCTGGCAACCGCGAAGCAGCCTTCCGCAATGGCATCAATTACACCCACGCCGGCCCCTTTCCAATCGCTCAATTATACCATGCACACGCCATTTCTGCCACCGAGCGACGGGCGTACGAACGCCCCTTTGTAGGCGGGCGGACGGGCAGTCGGGCAGTGGGTTCTCCTCAGCACCGTGCCCATCTGTCAGCACCGTGCCAGACCAGCGCACTGCCCGACTGCCCGACTGCTCGCCTGCCCGACTCGGATCAGGTGAGGCGTGACCAGCGGGCCAGCGCGGCGCTGCCCCAGTGCTCGATGCGGTCGCGGCGCAAGAGGAAGAATACGCCCACGCCGAGCAAGAGCAGACCGAGCAGGCCGATGACGGCCCAGCTGGGCAATGCCCGCGCCACATCGAAGACGGCGCGCAGCGTGGTGAGCGTCAGGAAGCAGAGCGCCAGGGCGACGCCGTAGCGCCGCCGCAGAAAGGCGGTCGCGCCCAGCAAGACCAGTCCTTCGGCCAGGCCCAGCAGTACGTAGCGCCAGGGGTGGAGGAGCGATTGCAGGAAGGTCGTGCCGAGGATGACCGTGATCGCCGCTACCAGCAGTCCGTTCGCGGCGGGCATCCGAATGAGACCGAGGTCGCGTTCGTACGCGACATAGATCGAGAGCGCAAGGAGATACAGCCCCAGCGGCACCGCGTAGGCTTGCGGATTGTTCGGCGTGATCCGCGCGATGCCCATCAGGATGGCCAGCGCCAGCACGGCCGACGCGCCGTAGCCTGTTGGACGGCGGAGCGTCACCGCCGCGTCGGCGGCTAGCGCGAAGCCGCAGAAGATCATCGCCAGGCCCGCTGGACCATAGGCGCTCGCCAGCACGAGGTGACGCAGTTCGCTCGTCGCCAGGAAGTCTGAGAACGGTCCGGCCAATCCGACCGCGGCCAGCACCGGCCCGAACGCGGCGAACCCGCCCGCGAACCAGCGGTGCGCCATGTACCAGCCGGGCCGCCGCTCGCGCGGCACCCGCCGCCACCCTTGCAGGCCGAGCGCCGCGCCCAGTCCAACCCCGGCGTAGCAGACCGGCGCCCAGCGTGGTCCCGCGCCGGAGAGCGCCACGAGCGCCGGCACCGCCGCGAGCGTCCAGCCGGCCGGGAGCGCGAGGAGTTCTTCGCGCCGCTCGATCGCCGCGATGACACCGTTGGCCGCGACGAAGATTAGCGCGATCAGCGCCTGCTGAAAACGATTGCCGCCGCGCAACGCCAGCAGCCCCGCCGCGCCGCCGATGATCTGGGCGATGATGACCAGTTGGGCGTCCCATGCGCGCGCGACGCCGCGCTGCCGCAGGCTCGACAGCGGCGCGACAGCGAGCAGGGCGAGCGCGGTATAAACCCAGGCGTAGCCGAAGTAGCCGGTCGGGCCGCGCAGCTGAAGCGCCTGGTCAATCACCAGCGCCGCCGCCAGGGCAATCGGGTAGAGGAGCAATGGGTGGCGCAATCGCCAGCCGACCAGGAGCGCGTGGAGCAAGGCACCCGCGAAGACTGCCGTCCAGTAGCCGGGATAGCCATCGCGCACGAAGAAGCCCCACGGCAGGAGCAACGCGCCGGCCTGGATCATCGCGAAGATCAGCGGCACCAGCGACCAGGTCGCGCCGCGACGTCGCGCCAGTGCCGCGATGCCCAGCGCCAGCCACGCGCTCGCCAGCACCAGCGCCGCGTAGTCGCGCGCCGGCAGTCGCAGGGCGTAGCCCGCCGCCGGCAGCACCCAGCTCCCGGCGATTCCCGCGCCGATGATGTGCAATACGCGAAAATCATGGCCTGGGGCGGTCCATGCCGCCGCGCAGTAGAAGAGCGCCGCCAGCCCCAGCGCCACCACCGCGCCCCAGCGGGGAGTAGCGTCGAGCATGTCTGCGGCGATCAGCGCGGCGGCGCCAGGCACGAGCAACTGTGCCGCGATGACTGGAATCGGGCCAAAGGTAGCCCGGCCCAGCGGCGTCCGCTCCATTAGGCGCCCGGCCAGCAAGAGCAGGCATGGCAGCGCCAGGAACGCGACTGGCAGCCAGCCGGCCTGCCCATGGCCGGTATTCAGCAGCCCAAGCCACGCGCTGATGATCGCGACGGCGCAGGCGACGGCGTAGAGGCGGCCGGCGCCGCGCAGCGCCAGCGCGCCATAGAAGACCGCGCAGATCGCCGAACCCCACGCCCACGCCACCGCCCCGGATATACCGCGACCGTGCAAGATGAAACTGTAGGCCGCGACCATATCGAGCGGCAGCAAGATCGCGCCGATGCCGACAAAGACGTGCCCCGCCAGCCGCACCGCCGGGAAGCGCAGGCAGACCGCGCCGGCCAGCAGAAACGCCACTGTGAAGCCGGCCAGGATCGCGGTCTTCGCGCCGCCGCTGAGCACTAGTCCGGAGTAGCGCACGAGAATCAGCGAGGCCATCACGACGAAGAAGGCCCCCAGGAAGAGCAGCAGGTTGATCCACAATTCGGCGACGTTGTCGCCACCCGCGCGGGGCATGGCCGGCGGCGCAGGCGGCGGCTCGTCCCCGCCGGGCGGAATTGTCGCGGTCACGCCCGGCGGCGCGGTCTCCGGCACGTTGATGACGGCGACAGGTGGCGTGTCCGCGACTGTGCTTGGCGTATCACCGGACGGCGCCTGTTCTTGCATCTCGGCGGCGACGGGCAGGGGAAGGTTTGCGGCGACCGGCTGCGCGACGTCGTGAAGCCACCGCAGCCGCGCCTCATAATCGCGGCGCAGCGCCTCATACGCGTGGGCGTCAATCACGCCCCGCGCCAGCAGGCTGTCGAGATCGGCCAGCGCCCAGGTCACGCCCGCGCGCTG
>DASUBC010000177.1:0-7006 GCA_035763465.1 Thermomicrobiales bacterium | reverse complement strand
CTAGCCGATGATCCCTTCGGCGGTCTCGCGCACGAGCTGGTCTACGACATCTTTCAGGTCGCCGGTTTGCTGGTAGGTGGCGAGCTGGCGGTCGGCGCTGCTGCCTTCCTCCAGAATACGGTAGGCGTATTCCACTTCTTTGCGGCTGCCGAGTTCGTCTACCACATCGCCGATGAACCACTCGATCAGCTCGCGGATGAGGTCACGCGCGGGGAGTTGCTCCTGTTTGCCGAGGTCGAGCAGCTTGCCGTCCAACCCATAGCGCACAGCACGCCACTTGTTCTCCTCGATCAGCTCTGCCGGGTAGAGGCGGAAGGTCAGGTTGTCGCGCCGCAGTTTCCAGATTTTGAAGATAATCGCCTGCATGATGGCGGCAAGACAGACGGCCTCATCCACGCGTGTGCAGACATCGCAGATGCGGAGTTCGAGCGTGGGGTAACTGTGATTGGGCCGGAGGTCCCACCAGATTTTGCTGCTGTCAGGAATGCAGCGAGTCCGCACCATCGTGTCAACCAGTTCGCTGTAATCGGCCCAGTGGTCGAAGATGCGCGGCACGCCGGTGCGCGGGAAGTTGCGAAAGATGATGCTGCGGTAGGACTTCAGCCCGGTATTCCGGCCCATCCAGAAGGGCGAGCTGGTCGAGAGACAGAGCAAATGGGGCATCATATAGCGGGCGACGTTCATCGCCTCGATCATGAACTCGCGGTCTTCGATGCCGACGTGAATATGCGTGCCGAAGATCAGGAGGCGCTGGGCCAGCTCGCCCATGTCCTCCTTCACTCCGATGTAGCGGTCGAACGGGGTGATGTCCTGCGTATGCCAGGAGGAAAATGGATGCGTTCCGGCCGCCGCGATCGTCAGCCCGTTCTTGGCGGCCAGTTCGATCAGCGCGCCGCGCAGCCGAATCAGTTCACCGCGAATCTCTGCTGGCGTCTTAAAGACCTCGGTGCCGACTTCGACGATGGACTGGTGCAGTTCGGGCTTCAACTGCTCGCGCAGGATCAGCTTGCCCTCTTCCAGTATCTCCGTGATGTAGGACCGCAGTTCGCGCGTCTGCGGGTCAATAATCTGGTACTCCTCTTCGACACCCAGCGTGAGCGATGGCGCGTTCATGTGCCCTCCGGGTAATGACGAATGCCGAATGACGAGTGACGAATAGGTACGGCCTGCTAGCAAGCCGGCGCGCAGTTCGATGAGCCACCATTCGTCATTCGTCACTCGTCATTGGTCATTCAGCGTGGTTCGACCAGCATCGTCGGCGCGCTGGAGCCGCCGCCCGCCGTCACGTTAAGCAGGGCCACGGTGGAGAGGCGAGTCAGGCAACCGTCAACGTAATCGCCGTAGAAGACAAAAGGATTCGTGTCGAGCATCCGGTCGAAGATACGCACCTGGCCGTCAATCAGGCTGGGATATGGTTCGCTCGGCAATTCGACGCGCTCTTGCACGACGAACGGCTCTTCGAGCGCCTGGCGCAGCGCCTCCTCCCATTCGGCCTGGCTTACCTCCCAGCCGAGCGTGACACCTTTGCCGCCGTATTCATCGTTTGGTTTCAGCACGAGGTCTTCGCGGTATTTGGCGATATAGGGCAGCAGATCAATCGGCTGGCCGGCGCGCATGGTCGTCCGCTCTTCAACAGTGCGCGTCCAGGGGATGTGGGTCGCGATGACGGCGCGTTCGTCGGCGCTGAAAAGATCGGCGTTGCGCTCGTCGCTCAATACGGCGAAGCTGGCTTTCTTGTGCAGAATCTTGCAGCGGAAGGAATTGACCATGCAGACGGCGCGGTCGCGCACGGCCTGCACGACCGGGTGATCGAGGCCGCCGCGATCGATCAGTTCGCTGATCAGCACGCGCTTGTAAATCAGGTCAATCGGGAAATCGCCCGCGATGAGTCGCCCATTGCGGTACTCGACCTCGCGTGGGTCCACTATTTCGCAGGCGAAGCCCTGCGAGCGAAAGTAATCGGCGAAGAGGACGAACTCGCTGTAGGTCGGCACTTCGCGCCAGTCGAGGATCGCGATGCGCGGTTTTTCGTGCCGGCCAAGCCACTGCTCGTAGGCGTCAATCAGCGCGTGCAGCACACCGTGACGCGCGGGCAGCGGGCTGACCGCGTACGTGCGGAGGAAGGCGCGCATCACCGGCAGGCCATAGAAAAGTTCGGTCAGCACATCGTTGTAGGCTGGCGCGGCGGGCACCTCGGCGTTGTACTCCATGAAGCGCAGGCCGCCGCGCCCGGTGACGAAGAAGGCGTCGAGCCGGGCGGTCGGACTGGGGTCACGAAAGCCCGGTTCGAGCTGAATCAGCTGTTCTTCCCAGTCGGTCAGCGCGAACTGCGCGCGAAAGGTCGCGTCAACGAGCGCGGCCTGGTACGCCTTGTCAAACGCACGCATCAGCAGGCGCACCCGCGCTTGCAGAAAGCGGTACTGTTCGGGCGTGAGGAAGCGTGGGCGCAGGACGGTCGTCAGCGCCCGGTTCCCAAAGAACAGCCCGCGCCGCGCAAGTTGCTCGTCGAGTTGCGCCTGCGATTCGGCGGCCAGCTCGTCGGTCAGGAGTTCGTGATAGCGTTCGATCGCGTCCCACAGAGCCATCCGGACCTCCACCAGGCGAGACGGGCAGACAGGCAGTCGGGCAGTGGGTTCATTATTGCACGGTGCTTGCCTGCTGGCGCAGTGCTTGTCCAACGCACTGCCCGACTGCCCGCCTGCCCGTCTGCCCGACTCGTACAGCAATCATTCAGCGGGCGCATCCTTCTTACGGCGGCCACGCGTTGGTGACTTCGGCGCAGGAGCCTCGGTCGCCTTTGTTGAACTGGCTTTGCGGGTGCGCCGGGCCGGCGGCGTGACGGGCGTTTCTTCCGGCACGCCCGCCGCTGTGAGCGCCGCTGGCGATGCAGCGCCGAGCGGGGCGCCGGCGCTGGTGACGTCTGCCGGCGGCGCGGAATCGGATGGGCCTGGCAGCGGCGCGTTCGTAGCAGCGGCCAGCGCGGCCGGTCGCGCCGCCTCCTGCCGCCGGCCGATGAAGAAGCTGTCCCAGCGCAGGTCGCGTGCCTGCGGACGCGGGTGCTTCGCCAGCCGGATCGCCATGTCGGCCATGTGCTTGACCGCCCATTCGAAGTAGTGCGGCGTCAACGAATAGATGTCCATGTCGGGCGCGGGGTTCATGAAGTCAATCGCGTAGGGGACGCCGTCGCGGATCGCCCACTCCATCGAGTTCATGTCGTAGCCGAGCGCGCGGACGAGTTTCAGGGAATCGTCCACGATCCGCCGGCCCAGGTCGGGCGTCAGGTGCGCGTGGTCAACGTGATACTTGCGCTCGGTCGGGTCGTAGCGAATCGGCAAGACCTCTTCCTGACCGATGCAGAGGCAGCGGACGAACTGGTCCCACTCGATGAACTCTTGCAAGATCATCGTCAGCAGGCCGGAATTATTGTAGTGATACCAGACTTCGTCGAGACTGCGGCAGACGTAGACCTCTTTCCAGCCGCCGCCGTGCGCGTCCTTCAGGATGCAGGGCAGGCCGATATATTCAATGATCATGTCCCAATCAAGCGGATAGACAAGGTTCCGCAGGCTCTCGTTATGCACGATGCCCGGCACATACTCTTTGTTGGGCAGCGCGATCGTCTTGGGCGAGGCAATGCCAAGTTTGGTCGCCAGCGCCGCGCCAAAGAGCTTGTCGTCGGCGGTCCACATAAAGGGATTGTTGACGACTGTCGCGCCTTGCAGCACCGCCTGCTTGAGATAGGTGCGGTAGTAGGGCACCTCGTGCGAGATACGGTCAATCAGCACCGCGTAGTCGCAGGGATCCTCCATCCGCGTGCCGCCGAGCTTGACGAACTCGGCCACCACACCTTCATCACGTCCATTGACCTCGTCAATGAACGCCGGTGGAAAGGACCACTCCCGTCCAACGATCAGTCCAACTTTCAGCGGCTTGGCCGTCATAAGTCCTCCCTCTAGGGACGAGGCTGGCCCTCACCCCCCAGCCCCCTCTCCCGTGCGCGAGCGAGGGGGAGTATCATTCAACCGCGCTGGCGATCTCCCAGGCGCATCTCGAGCCACCGCCTCCGTGCTACTCTCCCCCTCTCCCGTGGCACGGGAGAGGGGGTGCCGCCCGCAGGCGGCGGGGGTGAGGGCCAGCCTCGTCAGTCGTGTCCGCCGATGTAGAGGCGAAGCATTTGTGTCCACCAGGGCCAGTCGTGCGCCCAGCCATCCCAGATGCGGAGCGCGTTGCCGATGCCTTTGCTCCAGAGGATGCTGGAGAGCCGGTCGTCCTGGTCACGAAAGGCATCGTCGTGCCCGGTCGCGATAATAATATCCATCCGGCGCAATGCCGCCAGCCGACCAGGGTCGTGCTCGCCTTGCAGGAAGTCTACCGGATTGTTGAAGTAGACAGTCTCATTGTAGAAGCCGTTCGTGAAGCGCCGGATATCGTAGAAACCGCTCAGGCCGATCATCCGGCTGACCAGATGGGGGTAGCGAAAGGCGAGAGTGGCCGCGTGGTAGGCGCCGAACGAGGCGCCGGTGGTGATCAGGAACGGGTTCGGGTTGACCGCCCAGGTCAGCGGCAGAACTTCGTTGAGCAGGTAGGCGTTGTATTGCTCTTGCCGCCAGGCGCGGTCGCCGGGGTGTTTCCAGCGCGCGTACCAGCTCTCCGCGTCCACGCTGTCCACGCAGCAGAATTGCAGCCAGCCTTGCTCAATCTGGTCGGCGAGCGCGGCGACCATGCCGCGGTCTTCCCACTCGTAAAAGCGGCCCTGCGAGGTTGGAAAGACGAGCACGCGGGCGCCGGCGTGCCCATGCAGCAGCAGTTCCATCTCGCGTCCGAGCGAGGGACTATACCAGCGGTGGTACTCGCGCTTCATCGGCCACTCCGTCTGCATGTCCACTGGTTACAAGGCCACCGCTCGCGGACCGAGACAGTGGAAGGCTCTGGATGGGGACATCACGCGCGGTGGATAGTCTACGGGCTGGCCACGCGTCGGCGCGCGGCGCTACACAGCGGCTATTCCTGCATTCCGGCTACGCGCAAGCGCTCGGGCGCGGGCAAGGAAGCGGCGTAATCGCGCGCGATGCGCTGGCTGTAGTCGTCGAGCAGCGCCTGCACGCGCGCCAGGTCGGGCGCGGCGACGACGAAGCCGATATGGTAATCCTTCTCCAGCCGGTAAACGATCTCCGGGTCCGTGAAGGCGGCGGTGTCGGGATGCTCCTGGTGGGTCAGCGAGATGACAACGCCGGCGTAGTCCTGGCGCGTCTCGGGCAGCTGATACGCGCCGGTCGCGCCGGCGACCTCAAGCCTGGCCCACTCGCGCCAGAGATTGACGCCGGTCGCGGCCTCGATCGTTTCGGCAATATTGGCGCCGCCGACGCGTGCGGCGGCTTCCAGGAAGTAGAACTGGCCGTCGCTATGCGCCTTGATGTACTCCGCGTGGGCGATGCCGCGCTCGTGTCCCAGCGCCTTCAGCACGCGCGCGTTGAGGTCGCGCAGGGTGGTCTCATCGGCCGAACCGCGCGGCACCCGGCGGGTGACGAAGATGCCGCCGTAATGGGTCACATCGAGCGGCGGCTGGCCGTATTGATGGACTTCGGCAAAGAGTACCTCGCCGTTGTTGACAATGGAGTCAACGTGATAGACCTCGCCAGGGAGATAGCGTTCGATCAAGTGGTGCGACTGGCGGTCGCCGAGCTGGTCGAGCAAGGGCCAGAGGTCGTCGGGCGTGGTGAGCCGGGTGATGCCGGCCGAGGCGGCTTCGGCGCGCGGTTTGAGCAGCCAGGGCGGTGGCACGCGCGCGAAATAGTCGCGGATCGCGTCGTAGTTCAGCACTTGCACGAAGTCCGGCACAGGCAGCCCGGCATTGTGGGTCGCGACGCGCATCGCCAGCTTGTCACGGAAGCGCCGGGCGACGGTTGTGCCGGCGCCGGGGAGCTGCATGTGCTCGCGCAGGGCCGCCGCTGTCTCGACATCGAAGTCGTCGAGCGCGACGATCCGGTCGAACTGGCGGGTGCGCGCAAGATAACTTGCGCCGTTGATCATGGCATTGAGGTCGTACATATCGGGCAGGTAGAAGATTTCGTCCACATTCGCCTGCGACCAGCCGGCGTGCTCCAGATTGGCGGCGGTAATCAGGACGACACCGCAGCCCTGGCGCTTGGCTTCGCGCAAGAATTCATGGCCTTTTTCGTAGCCGGCCAGGCAGAGGAGCCGCGGTGGTGGCGGTTGCTGGTGGTCCATGGGCATCCCTCCCGCACACCGCTCGCGGGAGCGGGCGGTGCGATACCGCAAGCACTGGCTGATGACGTGACCCAACTCTATCCCGTTTGCATCTTCGCAGAGGAAGGCGTGGAACACAAGTACGAGGTGGGCAGGCAATGCGGTATGTGGAGTGCGGAGTGCGGAATAGGAGACGCGGCGCCGGCTAGCGGGCGCGGCGGTCGGCTGCTGGGCGCGGTGCCGCTGCGGGGTTGCGCCGAATGAATTCGGCGCGAAGGGCGGCTTCGCCGCCACAAAGTCCCTCCGGGACTTGGGTTGGTCAAGTCCCGAACTGGTAGTCAGCCCCGGCCTGGTAGCGAACCCAGCCCGCGCAGGCGGGCTTTGTGGCCCCCGCAGGGGCCTTCAGCCCGCAGTTTCAACTGCCAGGGCCATCTCGGCGGCGCCGCGCCCGCCGCCAGGCGCCTGCCCCCTTGTCCCCTTGCCCGCCTCGCTAATCGGCGGCGGGCGCAAAGGGTGGCTGGGCGGCTGCATCTGCCGAACCGGCCAGCAGGAAGCGCAGCACGGCTGGCAGGCGCGCTGCCCAGGCCGCTTCGTTGTGGCCGGCGCCGGCGGCTTCGAGATAGTGCAGATTAATGCCGGGATGGTAGCCTTTGGCGGTCAGGAGATCGCGCAGGCGGCGCGCGTTCGCCAGCATGTTGCCGCCTTCCTGGTCGCCGGTGTCGAGCCAGAGCCGGCCGGGGACAAAAGGCTGGCGGCGCAGGTAACGGAAGATAGCGCCGCGCGCGAACCAGAGCGATGG